>CALJTN010000022.1 GCA_937976175.1 uncultured Clostridiaceae bacterium
TGGAACAATTAAAAAAAGGTGAAATATACTACTTAATAGTTAATGATAGTGTAAGGGATATAAGTGGAAAAAGCATTATACAAGGGACTGTAATTAAATATATAGTGCCTTAAAGTAGCTGTTATTTATAAAATTCTTATAAGATTTAAAAATAAAGAGAATAAAAAAATAAGTTGAATAATATATTTATAGAAGATGCACAATTTTTTTAGAAGATTGTGTGTCTTTTTTTAAAGTATTGAAAATGCAAGCAAAAACTATAAAAAGGTTAGATGGTGCCACATTCCATTGGTAGCTAGATTGAATAACTAAAGTTATATAAGTATATGGATATGAGAATAGATGTATATTACATGTTAAGTATTTTTGTACCCTAAATATTATATTTTACAAAAACAATCATTATTTTACAAAAAAACCGATATAGCTAAGCGAAATAGAAGTCGAAGGAAAAATATTGCTAACATATAACACAAACATTATAATTTAGTTAAATTACAATATAATAACATTAAACAATTTACCAATCATATAATTACCTATATGGTAAAGTTAGTGTTCATAGAATTAGTGGTAGTTATAACATTATTAATTAAGGCAATGCAATGTGTTTCTAAAGATTTGCAACAAGTTATATTTTTAATAGGCTTTATCTCCAGTAAATTTCATGAAAACATAATAAATATATGGGAGAGATGAATATTAATAATAGACTTGCAAATATAAAAGGATTTCAGGCGGCTTTAAAAATAACAAGTGAAAGATGCAATGTATATTTTTAAAGACACCTTATAAGTAAAGCCTGAAAAATTTTACAATAAAAGGGGGAAAAAACATTGAAAAGAAGAGTTGCTGGATTTTTAAGTTTAGCTATGTCAATGAGTCTAGTATTTTCCGGTTGTGGTAAAAGTGGTTTTGGAGGAGCATCAAAGGATTTAAAAGCATCAGAAGTTTTAGTTGCTGCAAATCCTGAAAAATTGCCAGCTACGGCAGCAAACAGAAAAGATACATTAATTATTGGATTTGGCGCACCGGAAGGGAAATTCAATCCAATATATTCAAGTTCAGTAGATGATAGCTATGTTACTGACCTAGTGTTTGATGGCTTACTTACAAATGATGTACAAGGAAATCCTATAGGAAAGGTAGCTAAAAAATGGGAGATCTCAGAAGATAATAAAACCTATACTTTCCACTTAAATAAGGGCGTTAAATTTAGCAATGGGGAAGAATTAACGGCTAAGGATGTTGAGTTTACTTATACAGCTATTTGTGACCCTAAGTATGATGCAGCAAGAACAGATGCAGTTGATATGATAGTTGGTTATAAGGAATACCATGATGGTGATGCGAAAACTGTTGAAGGTATTAAAGTTATAGATGACCATACAATTTCTTTTACATTAACAGATGTTAAAGCACCAGCTCTAATTTCAGATTTCAGCTATGGAATTATGTGTAAGAGCTATTATGGATTTGAAAAGGGTGGTATACAGAAATTAAAAGATTTATTCTTAAAACCTATGGGCGCTGGACCATATCTATTTAAAGGATATAAGGCAGGTCAAGAAGCGAGCTTTGAGAAAAATCCTAATTACTGGAAGGGTGAAGCTAAGATTAACAAGGTAATACTTAGAGTTACCAACGCACAGACTAATATTCAAGCACTATCTGCTGGTGAAGTAGATATTGATAGAATTCCAGCTGCACCAGAAAATATTGAAATGCTTCAAGCCGCAGGCTTCATAGATATGCAACTTTATCCAGATAACGGATATGGATATATAGGTCTAAATCTTAAAGATGAAAAATTAAAGGACAAGAAAGTACGTCAAGCACTTACTTATGGTTTAAATAGAAAAGGATTTATAGATGCTAGATATAAAGGCTATGCTGAGATTTGTAATGCACCAGTATCACAAGTTTCTTGGGCATACACTGAAGATATAACAAAATATGATTATAATCCTGAAAAAGCAAACCAATTGCTAGAGGAAGCTGGATGGATTAAGAAGGACGATGGCTTTAGATATAAGGATGGTAAAAAGTTTGAAATTAATTGGATGACTTATCAAGGAAGTAAATACGTTGAAATGTTAATTCCAATAGTAAAAGAAAATTGGAAGGCTATAGGAATAGATGTTATTCCTGAATTAATGGAGTTCAACACTTTGTGTACAAAGGTTTATGATGAGCAAAAATTTCAAATGTACAACATGTCTTGGAGTTTAAGTATTGATCCAGATCCATCAGGAATCTTCTCAGCTAAACAAGCAGAACTTGGTGGCTACAATCCAGGAAGCTGGATAAATGAAGACGGTGAAAAATTAATGGCAGATGCCCTTAAGACTACGGATCAGGCAGAAAGAAAGAAATTATATCAAGAATGGTTGAAAATTTTCACGGATGAAGTTCCATATGTTTTACTAGACCAAAGTAAACAGATGTGGGCTGTAAGTTCAAGAGTTAAAGGTATAAGCTTCTCTCCATATATTAATTTTAATCATCAAATTGCAGAAGCAGAGTTAATTGAACCTAAGGCAAAGTAAGTAAAAAAGTTATATTAATATATTTTACTATGCTTGGTTAAACCCAAGCATAGTTTATAAAGGGGGATTATCATGAGGCAGTATATAACTAGAAGATTGCTGCAAATGATACCGGTTTTTATAGGGGTATCTATAGTAATATTCTTCATATTGCAGTTGGCACCAGGTGATGCATTAACAGGTAAAATGGATCCAAAGTTATCAGCTGAGAGAAAGCAAGAATTAAGACACCAAATGGGCTTAGATCTACCAGTGCATAAGCAGTACCTTAGATGGGCAAGTGGAGTAGTTAAGGGTGACTTTGGTGAATCTACCAACTTTAAGCAACCTGTAGGACGGGTTATGAACACCTACATTTGGAATAGCTTCTACTTATCTATACTCTCATTAATACTAAGCGTATTAATTTCAATTCCCATCGGAGTAATTTCTGCTACTAAACAGTATTCAAAATTTGATGGATTTTTCACAGTATTTGCTCTCATAGGGATTTCTATGCCTTCTTTCTTTTTTGGAATGCTTCTTATAAAAGTGTTTTCTGTAGATCTTAGGTTGCTACCAGTTTCTGGTATGACTACCGCAGGAAGTACAGCAACAGGCATTGCCTATGGTGTTGACTTAGCTCGTCATATGGTACTGCCACTGATTGTGCTTACGCTAGGTAGTGTTGCAGGACTTATGAGATACACAAGATCCAGTATGCTAGAGGTAATAAGGCAGGATTACATAAGAACAGCAAGAGCTAAAGGCCTTAAGGAAAAAGTGGTTATATATAAGCATGCTCTTAGAAATGGGTTAATTCCTGTTATTACTATACTTGGATTTTGGCTTCCTACATTATTTTCTGGAGCCTTTATCACAGAAAATATTTTTATATGGCCTGGTATTGGACCTATAGCCATTGGCGCAGTAAATGGAC
>CALJTN010000023.1 GCA_937976175.1 uncultured Clostridiaceae bacterium
CTTTTCACAAGCATGCATCCAATCATCTTCAATGTAGTAAGCTAAAACCGGACAAAGTTTTTCCTTAGAATAAGGATTTGTCTCCGAAACATATTTCTGCTCAGAAATCAGTAATGTGCTAGTCTCTGGAACATTAAAACCTGCTCTCCTAGAGAGCTCTTGTGCGGATTTGCCTACCATTTCTGAGTTCAAACTTCCATCAGAATGATAAAAGAGAGCACCAAGTTTATGTGCTTCTTCCTCTGTCATAAAATATCCACCGTTACTTTGAAGTTCAAGTTTTACCTCTGCTGCGATACAGCTATCTACAACAATAGATTGTTCTGCTCCTGATACAATTCCGTTATCAAAGGTCTTACTATCAATAATATCTTTCACTGCTTGCCTTATGTCAGCTGTGCGTTCAATAAATGCCGGTCCATTACCAGTCCCCCCATAAATCACAGGTTTTCCAGACTTATATGCTGCTTCAAGCATTCCAGGAACACCTGTATTCATAATCAAAGATGTTGACTTATGATTCATTAACTGGATTGTCCCACTAGACGTCACAGTATGTAAGTATGCAAGAGCTCCTTCTGGAAGTCCAAATCCTTCAGCTGCGCGAATCATAATGTCAAGTGCCTTGCAAATCGTCTTCTTTGCTCTAGGATGCGGAGAAAAGATAATGGCATTGCCTGACTTAATTGCGATTAAAGCCTTGTAAATAGTGGTGGAAACAGGGCTAGTTGCAGGACATAATGCAATAATTACACCCATAGGCACACCAACATCCATGGTTTTGTTATGGAGATCTTCATCAATAATGCCTACACAACGCATTCCTCTAAGTTTAGTTGGCAAATACTCTGTGACAAATCGATTTTTGATATATTTATCCTGCCACTTGCCATAATCAGTTTCATCTCTAGACATAATGGCAAGTTCATAGGTATATTTTCCGATTTCTTCTGCCATGCGCTCAACAATCTCATCTAGTTTTTCCTGTGGAAAAGTCGCTAACAGTTTTTGTGCTTCACTGGCATTTTCAGCAAGAATTCGAGATTCTTGAATGGAGAGCAAATCATTATCAATAATTTTCATTTCTGACTCCCCTTTTCACTTTCCTTAACTAATGCTTTTATATCAGCTGTGTATTAAGGATTCAAAGTTTCAAGTGTGTAAAGTGCAATAATTTTTTCAAGATCTTGATGTGGGCTTGGAATAACAACTGAGCTATAAACTTCAGCACCCATATCTCCTACAGCTCTTACTCCACTATCCACAGCTGCTTTACATGCTCCTACGTCTCCACGAACTAACACAGAAATATAACCAGAAGCTACGTTTTCAAAACCTATGAGTTCAACATCTGCAGCTTTACACATTGCATCTGCGGCCTCTAACGCAAAAACTATACCAAAGGTTTCTACCAAACCTAGAGCTCTGTATTTGCTCTTAGGCAGTGCTTCCTCTACATCGGCGATTTCATATGTTGAAACAACACCGCCAATATCTTTAATGGGACGTGGCATAACATTTTGTGCTGTTAATGTACCTATTGCTGCAGCGGCAACAGCTCCTGCTTCTACAGAAGCCTTAACCGCACCAACATCACCCTTTACCATAATTGTAACAAGAGTGGACCCTATATTTTCATATGCTACAAGTTCAACATTAGCAGCCTTTAACATTTGATCTGCCGCCGAAATTGCTGGAACCATCCCTAATGTTTCAACAAGCCCTAATGCTTCTTCTCCATAATACTTCACTACATATTCCTCCTTTTTTTCTTCACATAATCATTAAAATTTTCTTTACTGAACAAAACATTGTAAAACGTTTTCTTTATCAATTTATTGTGTTTCAAATTACTATTCACTTTATGTTAATAATAACTGAACAAGAGATTTTTTCATGGCATAAAGTACTCTATTTTACAGTATTATATCCGCCACTTTTTTAAAGTTTTTGTACAATTGTCACTTTCTTGCACTAATAGTATTATTTTTTCAACCAAGATATTATAAGACGGGTCCAAAAGAGGGACCCGATAAATCAAATAATAACTTAAATCATTAATCCTTAATGTATTTATTAATTGTAGCTGCTCCTTCATCATTTGCATGATAGTAAATCCTTAAATTACCTGACTTATCCATATCAAAACTTTTTTCTTCAAGAAGTCCATTGGTTTCAGCTGTCATTAAAGCTGAGATAACAGTATTTTTATTAAAAGCTTTGAAGTTACCATATTCACCCTTTAAAGCTTCAATAACGTCGTCTGCACAGGCTCCTTTAACTTTTGTAAAATGTTTTAAAATAGCATAATTAAGTGGTTTCATAGAATTACGCCTCCTTTTTTTTAAATAAATCCATTGGATTCATTGCGATTATCAAAATACCAATTGCCATTAATACAGCACAAAACCAAGATATAGGAGAAAGTGTCCAACCTTCTATGCCGAAACCAACACCAAGTATTATCCAGCAGCTAAACGGTCCAAAGAAAGAGTAAGTTCCATTGGTTGCCATACCAAGCGCAACACCAGTCATACTAGAGCCCTTATACCAAGCCATATATGAAAGATAAGCACAAAGACCACTAACAGCAAACCAAATCATAGCACTACCACTTGTAAATGCTTGTCCAATAACCTGGAATGAAAGACCTGCATTACCACCTATTATAGCGATGATAGGAATAAATATAATTAAATTCGAAAGGCCTGATGTCGTCTGACGAATAGTAATACCAATCTCTGAATCTACCATCGATGTACTATAACCAGCTATACAACCTTCAATACCCCAGCCAATGGCAGCTATAAGAGCAGCTATAATACCTATCACTGCACCTTTTTGTGCCCCTCCAGTAATACTTGAGATACCAATCAAAGCACTTGCAGAAACGCATATAGTAATACCTAAAATCATACGCTTTGTTAATGGTTGCTTGTATAAAACTCTGCCTAAAATAGCGCCAATAGCTGGGCAAAGGGCAGAAATTGGAACAATAATTGAACCAGCTGATGCAAGACCAATAACATAAGCTGAATTGGCAATAGGGCCTCCCATAAGTGCAGCTAACATAATCATGCGGCCCGGTTTAGTATTAAGAGTTCTAAAGAAATCTCCCAGTTTACCTCTAATACCTGCCATACCTAATGCCCAAACTGCACTACAAGTATCATTTACACCACAACCAAGTGCACCAATTACATATATAAGAGCAAATGAAGATAATCCAGCTGTATTTGCACCATACCAATCGCCCCAAACTCCCTTTGACATAGCTAATGCCAAAAATGCTGAAAATAATCCATATGAAAATCCTGAGAATAAACCAATTGCAATTCCTTTTCTAAAAAATCCTGATAATAACTTTTTTTTAGCAACGACTGCAGTCGTATTAGCTACCGCTTCTGACATAATATTACCTCCAATATTTTTGATATTTTCCCAAAAGGCCTAATTTTAATACTATCTCCCCCTTTTCTCTTCACATAGTCACTAGATTTTTTTGTAGAGTTTTATGCAACTTTCATTCTGAAATGTGGTTAAATTTTAACTCTACTGAATAATGCATTATAATACGTTTTCATTAATAATATACTGTAGCCTAGAACTACTATTTCGATTTATGTTAATAATAACTCAATATAATATTTTTTCATGGCATAAACCGCTATATTTTGTTGCATTACATCCGCCTGTTTTTTTGGAATTTTTGCACAATGGTTACTTTATTGCACTAATAGCATCTATTTTTATTTTAAAACCCAAAAATTACAGGACATTTTTTAGTAATCCTATGGTTTTCACACACATGCCTAAACCAATTGAGTTTGAAATTTAAATACTCTATGTGTATACTATAATTATGAATCTTAGCGCCTAAAAAAATTATGATGGGAGTAATCTTATGAGAGTTGCAGTAATAGGTTACGGTGGTGTTGGAAAAGCCTTTATAGGGTTAATGGCAAAAAAAGCAGCTACGCTCTGTAATGCTGGGTATAATTTTCAAATAAATTATATCTTAAACTCTAGTGGTGGAATTTATAATCCACAAGGTATAAATTGCAAAGAGGTTATAGAATTTTCTAATAATGGAGAAAATATAGCTAGTTATCCTAGTGGTGGCAGCTTTGCGCTGGACTTTAGTAAATTGCTTATGAATAATGACGTTGATCTTATAATAGAACTCACCCCCACTAATAAGGAAACTGGTGGAGCTGGTATGATTCATATTCGAGAAGCCTTAAATATAGGTATCCATATAGTAACCGCAAATAAAGGTCCCATTCTACTAGCTTATAAGGAATTACATGAAATAGCTGTAAGAAATAATGTGCAATTAGCCATAGGCTGCACTACGGGCGGAGCTCTTCCAGCTATAAACGCAGGTATATTTGATATGGCCGGTTCAGAAATCCTTTCTATTGAAGGTATTTTAAATGGAACAACAAACTTCATCCTAAAGGAAATGGAAGATAATGATTTTACCTATAGTGAAGCTCTTAGAAAGGCGCAAAAATTAGGTATTGCAGAAACTGACCCTAGCTTAGATGTGGAAGGCTTTGATACAGCCTCTAAACTACTTATTCTCACTAACGTTTTAATGAATGAAAGTAAAACCTTAAAGGATATTTTTATAGAAGGCATTACTAATATTACACCTTTGGATATCAAAAGTGCCAAGGAGGAAAGTAAAAAATATAAGCTTATAGGTAGATCGTACAAACTCAATAACGAACTGATTATGACAGTTAAGCTTGAAAAACTCGATCCTAATCATGCTTTATATAATGTGGATAACAAGGATAAAGCAGTAAGATTTACATCTGACACCCTTGGTGACTTAACGGTTTTAGGTGGTGCATCAGGAGTAATCCCTGCAGCAGCATCCATTCTTAGGGACTTAATTAATATTCTTAATGGGTATAAATTTTCTAGGTAACTAATCATTGCCTCTTCCTAACTATCCAATGTTTAAGTTTTATACTTTTAGGGAATATAATTATTATCTGATGGTAGACGTATATAAATAACATAACAATTTAGTAATTGTTATGTTATTTTAGAAGTTGAAGGAGGTTTTCCATTTTGGGCTACAACATCATAGACATTATAGATAAAGCTATTGCTATTGCACATAATAGAAAAAAACTTTATATAGAAATTGGTGATCAGTGTCACCAACCACCTGCTGTAAAAATTTTAGCTAAGATTTTAGCCCACAATGTGGATAAAACACTTCTTTATTATGAAAAGCTAAAAAACGAAGTAAATGAGGAAGAACTCGAATTAATTGATTTTGCAATATATGATAAGATTTCATTTTTAATTAATCAATTTAACTTAAGACTCCATTTTACTGACGCCACAACACCTAAAAAATTTATAAGTTTTTCTCTTGATTTTGAAAAGGAAATATTAGCATTGTTTCTTGATGTACAAGGACGGTTAGTTAAAACTGCTGAAGATTCAAACTCAGCTACATATGCAATATTATCTGATATGATCAAAGCTAAAACTAATCTTATTCATGACTTGGAGAGTCATAGTTAACCTTTTGGTTTCTATAAAATTACTAATTGTTTTGTATTTTCATAAAAAATAAAAGACTAATTGCAGATTTTACAATTAGTCTTTTATAGCGAGCATTGTTATTTTCTTCTTATTGTCAAATATATTATATCAGCTGCAGTAAATAATGAAATGCTACTAGTCACAATTATTGATTATTTCACATCCTATAAATTTTCCAAACTCCGTAAACCCAAGCTTTTTATAGCAATTGATTGCAGCTGAATTATTTACTTTTACATTAAGACCAATGAACTCTATTTTACTTTTAAGATCCTTTACTAGCGAACACACTATTTTTTGCCCATATCCCTTTTGCCTATAATCTGGATGTGTTGTCACATGAGCTACAGCCACAACTTGATATTCCTGCGAATAAGCATGTATTCCCGCGAAGCTTACTAATTTCCCATCAACATATATCCCAAAATTTTCATTAAGCTTAACCAGCTCCTCATCTAGCCATGCTTCTGGATAACTTGCATTAATTAATTCCTTTATATCCTTTAGGTCATTAAAGCCAAGTCTCACAGCCCCATCACCATCTTTTTTATCTAATAAATCATAGTTGCATAATCCCATATTCATATATTCTTCTATTTCTAGAACATGATTTGTGTGAAAAACATTTTCTAACGTCGCACTATCAATATGAGTGTAAAATTTTGATGGTAAGAATTTCTTTATCCTTGAAAGAAGCTCTGTATTATATTTTTCATTTTCAAAACTTGCTGCAAGTAAAACAGGTATGTCATAATTAATAAGCAGCATGGCAATTTCTTTCAGCTCACAATTATCAAATAATCCATAGCATATAACCTTGTCCCACTCCTTAGGTGATAGATCAGAGAATTGATATATATAATCGTATCTTGTTTTGTCTTTTAAAAACTCATAGACTTCACTAGCCTTATGAATAATTTTCACTTCCATATGTAGTTTCTCCTTTTCGCTTAGAAATTTTAGTTTTATTTATTGTACCTATTATGTAAGCATAACTTATTATGTAACTATGCTAAGAAGCTTTGCTATATAATCATCTGCACCTAGTTCAATTCCAACTACCCACTTCTAAATTATACCAATCTTGTGTTATATTTTCAACCTCCGTAATTTAAGCTATGTAAAGTAACACTGAATATATAATTAAAATGTATACTTTATGAAGATTAGTTATTAACTATAAGCTATTTTGGGTTAAAAAAATAAGAGTACCAAATTAGGCACTCTTATTTTTCAGATTTTCCTATAACGGTGGATATAGCTACTGTTAGATTAGTGATAGATTTATTGAGATCTTCAATTTTCTTCTCAAGTCTAACTAGCAGATATATGCTCACACCTATAGGGAAGCCAACTGTATTAACCAGTTTAATAAATGCATCATACATGAAGCATCACCTCCCTCACCGTTACAGATAATATATATGCTTTTTCTGATTTTTTTGTATAAGTTTAAGAAACTATTTAAAGAAAAGGTGTTTTTTGAACAAAAATATGGTTTACTTAAAACATGACTTAAGATATTATTACACAACAAGGAGTTGGTATTTTTGAGTAACAGAAAAATATACCTATTAATGATTTTATCTGCGTTTTTTTGGTCAGGTGCATTCATTGCCGGAAAACTTTCCGTGCCTTTTATTCCAGCCTTTACTTTAACTTTTTTAAGATTTTTCATTGCAACTTTTATTCTTTATTTTGTTGTAAAATCTAAAGACAAAAGCAATTATAAATTAACTAAAAAAGATGTGCCTATATTTTTATTTACAGGGATAATTGGCATGTTTGGCTATCATATTTTCTTTTTTACTGCCTTAAAATACACTACTGCAATAAATTCTTCTTTAATTGGAGCCACAAATCCCATAGTAACAACAATTTTATGTATTATCTTTCTCAAGGATAAAATAAGTTTTAAAAGAGCTATTGGAATAACCTTATCGTTTTTAGGAGTTTTTTTAACCATAACAAATGCAAATCTATCCACAATGCGTAATCTAGATTTGAATAAAGGTGATTTATTAATGCTTATGGCGGTTTGTATGTGGGCTGCATATTCTGTTTTCAGTAAAAGGGTTATGCATAAATTTTCACCGCTAATACTAACCTTTTATAGTTTTTTATTCTGCACTGTGTTCTTAATTCCTTTTGTTATGTATGAAAGGCCCTGGATTTTTATAGGACAGGTTCCCTACTACTCATTTTTAGCAATAGCATATATGAGTATATTTGCATCTGTTATAGGATATTTAGTTCAGCAAATGTCCATTAAACAAATAGGTCCAAGCAAAACTTCAATCTTTATTAACTTAGTACCTATTTTTTCTATTATACTCTCCGTAACCATATTAAAAGAAAGTATATCAACTATAAAAATTCTTACTACTCTTTTGATAATTACGGGTGTGTATATATGCCAAAGAAACTAGTATACACCGATTGTTGCTCTTGAAATGTGCCTGTTTCCTTTCAAAGTCAGAGATAAATTTTTACTTCTCATTGTTATAAGTGGCACAGGTTTAGATATTATAGATTTTAAATTACATATTGAGGCAAATATGCTTAAATGTTATAATATCTAAAAAAAGAATATTTGGAGTGATATAATGATAATTTGGGGATGGGGAAAAGTAACAAAGAAGATTGTTGGACAAGCTTTCCAACAACAATGCAATTATTGTAATAGAGAAGAGGTTTGGCAATTATGTATTGTGAGAACATGGTTCACACTGTTTTTTATTCCTATATTATCATACAAAAAAAGACATTGTTTACTTTGTCCTAATTGCGGAAGTTATATGGAGCTGACAGAGGATCAATTTGAAAAAATGAAATTAGATCTAAAGTTAGGTTCTTGTAACAATAACAATAATTCTGCAAAAGATAGCTTAAAATATGCAGGAAAAACAGAGGCACAGATTAATTACTTGAAACAAATGGATGAGTATCGGAATAAGAATATAAATGAAAAGTGCTAATTGTGAGAATTAGCACTTTTCATTTACATTTTAATTCTCATATATTCTAATTATCTTCATCTAAAAGATTACCAAGCATGCACAAATGCCAGTCCATCTCCTTCAAGTTTTTGAAGTATAAATCCTTCTCCAGTAGAGTTCTATGTTAATATTTTTTTCTCATTTAAAGAATAATAGATATGTATAGCCACATTCTTCTTAAATTCTATAGTTTTCTGTAAATAAAAAATAAACCCTATAGGGTTAATCCTATAGGGTTAATAGTAAGCTTTTTACTATCTTCTGAATCCTCTGTCGTTTTGTTGTTTTCTTGCTCTTCTGCAATCAACACATCTTTGAGGCTCGTTGTCGAATCCTTTTTCTTTGTAGAATTCTTGCTCGCCTTCAGTGAATACGAAGTCTTTACCACAGTCTTTACAAACTAAAGTTTTATCTGCCATTTTAAACATTCCTCCTTTTTCCAAATATTAAGATCTAAAAACCGATTAACAATTATATTCTAAAAAGAGGATATGTTGTTATCTAGTTTAATCTCAGCATTAACTATCATTAAACAGTTAATATATAAGTATACTAACATAAATAATAGTATAATGCAATACTTTTTTCATTTTTTTTTGGAATTTTTTATTATTTATAGGCGTTACTTGTTAAATTCAGTACTTACCTTAAAAAGATCTCCATCAATGTCAATGTTCAGTTCCCCACCTTGAAGCTCCACAATACTTTTTGCTATTGCAAGACCAAGTCCAGAGCCTTCTGTGCTTCTAGATTTATCTCCCCTCTTAAATCTTTCAAAAATCTCAGACACATCAAATTCCATTTCATAGGCAGAAATATTTTTCATAATAATTATGACTTTGCTTTCTTTCTCTATTAGATCAATGTACACCCTTGTACTGGGCTGAGAGTACTTTAATATATTGCTTATTAGATTTTCGAACACTCTCCAGGTTTTTTTACCATCAAGATTTACATATACATTATCCTTAGGTGTATTAACCTTAAAAGTAAGGGAAGATTTTTTAATTTTCTCATCAAATTCCCCCATGGCTTGCTTTAATAAAGCTGTCACATCTACTCTTTCTATGTTTAACTCTACTGCACCACTTGATATTTTTGACACATCAAAAAGGTCTTCTATAAGTACCTTAAGCCTCTGAGATTTTCTATCTACAACTTCAATATAGGCAGACCTCTCTTCCTCAGATATATCTTGTTTTTTTAATAAATTTACATAGTTTATTATAGAAGTAAGTGGTGTTTTTAAATCATGAGATACATTGGTTATAAGCTCAGATTTAAGCCGCTCACTTTTCATCTCATTATCCACAGATTTTTTAAAGCCCTCTTTCATATTGTTAATATTGTGAGCTAATTTAGAAAGGTTCCCATGTCCCTTTTCTTCTATAACGTAGTTTAGGTTCCCTGAAGCTATCTCTTCCGTTCCTTTTATTATTTTATTAAATAAAATTATCTTCCTTAATACATATTGTAAAACTAAAACACCGTATAAGAAAACACATACAAGTAATACCACGAAAGGAAGAAAGGACCTAACAGGCACCCTAATTATAACTATAGCTGCAAAAGCCCCGCCTAAGGCAATAAGCACACAAATAATACTCACCTTAAACATAATACTTTTAATCATAAGACTTTCTTTAATAAGCATTGATAGCTTATAGATAATACTTTCCTTGCACTGTGTTTCAACTTCCTGTTTATCTTTTATGAATTTCAATATATATTTCATATTAAATATAAGATATATAATAAATATTGTAATAGCTGTAAGATCAAAAATATGTTCTACATTAAAGGGTTGATTGAAAAAGTCCATTTCTTGTATATAGCTGAACATATATAGTGGATATATAATTAGTATACATATTCTTAAATCTAAAGGTATTTTTTTATATGCATTTTTTATCTTTTTTGAACACCATATGTCTTGTCCTTTATTTTTAAGCACACATAATACTAAAAATAGTCCTAGTGCCAATGTAAAAATACTATATATTCCTTTTTTAATGGTTTTTTCTCTTAGAGAAACATATTCATCATGCTTTACCTGTATGCTACTATATATCCAGCTATGTCCTTCATTGTATGTCAGTTGTTGATTTTCAATAATAAAATATCCTTCAAGCTTATTTAAAAAAAACCAATTGCTAACATAGGTCATCAAAGCATCATTTGTAGCTCCTAATGGTAACTTAACACTGTACAATGCTTTATCCTTTATATACTCTTCTATATTTGGTACAACTTCAAAATTAGTATATTGATCATTATTCTCTATATCCTTAATATAATATTTTATATTTGTTCTTGATTTTATATATTCATTAAGCTCGGCATATTTATTATCCTTCTTTGCAATAATCTCATTCTTAGCATCTTCCAGTGTTTTAGGTTTTTCTTTTCTAAGCTCTTCAAGCTTTTTAATTTTTTCCTCAGTAAGCTTACTCACTCTAACTTTATCTCCCTGTTTCTCTGCTGCATCTATTTCATTCTTGTATTGCTCTTCAATTTTCTGTTCATTTCTATGAGATTCTGCATCATAATTTAGTTTTAACACTTCAGCTTCATACTGGCCAACTTTATCCTCATTAGACTTCTGTGAGTAGCCTTTGAAAGTTGTGATTAAAGTTTTTACATTATTAAAATACTCATTTAATTCCTCTTGAAAAATCTTACCCTTTTGCTTTGGGTCTTTTGCAATATATTCATTATAGGATTTATTAATACAGTCTCTGTCTTCAATAAATTCCAAAGTTGCTATTGATGAAAAACTCAACATATATGCTCCAATTATAAATGCAACTATATAGAAATACTTATTTTTCGATTTTGTATCCAATTCCCCACACCACCTTTAAATATTTAGGATCTTTGGGATTAATCTCAATTTTCTCCCTTATTCTTCTTATATGCACGGCCACAATATTTTCAGCATTATAATATGCTTCCTTCCAAACTTTCTCGTATATTTCTTCTATTGAAAATACCCTTCCTTTATTGTCCATTAAAAGCTCTAGTATCCTATATTCAATAGCAGTAAGTCTCACTTCCTCTTCATCTACTATTACCATCTTTGTTTTTTTATTTAATACAAGGCCGTTTACAGTGATTTCATCTTCACTTTCTTTAAAATTACCAAGATTTATATATCTTCTAAGCTGTGATTTTACTCTAGCTACTAGTTCCATGGGGTTAAAGGGTTTTGTAATATAATCATCTGCCCCAACGTTAAGCCCTAATATCTTATCAGTATCCTCTGACTTTGCTGAAAGCATTATTATTGGAATATTTTTATTCTCTCGTATTTTAAAGGTAGCCTTTATTCCATCCATTCTTGGCATCATAATATCCATTAAAATAAGATGAATCTCTTCCTCTTCAAGTAACCTTAAAGCATCCATACCATCCTTAGCCTTCAGTACTTTTATACCCTCATTTTTTAAATATATTTCTATAGCATCTCTTATTTCATCTTCATCATCCACTACTAAAACCTTATATTGTAACATATCCCCCACCCTTTCTTTAACATTATATCATCTTTTTACCTCCTTGTTATCTTCTTTGTCCTAGCTACAAATTAATTATATCTCCCAGTCATTACAAATAACTTATCAAAATTCTTACAAATTCCTTAAGAAATATATTACCTAATTTTACATTTATAGCTTTACAATGTAATATTTATCCTTTATACTATAACTGTATTACGTTCAATAGTACAGTTAATACACTAGCATTATCCATTTAGAAATTGATAATTATGATGGATTTTTATACAAATGATAAAAACCTTAAATTATAGTGATTAAGAGCTATTTTTATTATAAGAAGGAGGAATTAGATGTTTGAATTAGATTTAAGAAGCCGGTTACCCCTCTATGAGCAGTTGGTAGAAAAGTTTAAGGAACTTATAATTAGTGAAATATTAAAGCCTAATGAACAACTACCTTCAGTACGAACTCTTTCAATGGAACTTACTATGAATCCCAATACCATTCAAAAGTCCTATAAAGAATTAGAACTTCAAGGCTATATCTACTCCATAAAGGGGAAAGGAAGTTTCGTCACTCCCTCAGCAAATGTAGTAGATTCTGAAAAACTAAAGAAAATTAAAAATGAGTTAGCAAAAATTCTATCTGAAGCAATGTATATGGGCATGACAAAAGAAGATGTTTTAAAAATAATTTCTGAGCTTCAGAATGACAAGGAGGAGAAACAAATATGATTTCAGTAAAAAATGCCAGTAAATCCTTTGGTGATTTAGAAGCATTACAAAAGGTAAACCTAAATGTCAATAAAGGCTCCATTTATGGTCTTGTAGGCTCTAATGGTGCAGGTAAAACAACCCTGCTAAAGCTCTTAGCAGGTATCTATAAGCAAGATACAGGAGGAGTTCAAATAGATGGTGAAAAAGTATTTGAGAATGTAAAAATCAAGTCAGAAACCGTATTTATACCTGATTCTCTTTATTTTTTTTCACAATATACAATAGATAGTATGGCTAATTATTATAGAGAGATTTATCCAACCTTTAACAATGAAAGATATGAAAAGTTAGCAAACGTATTTAATATTGACGTAAATAAAAGAATAAATAGCTTATCAAAAGGTATGCAAAGACAGGTTGCCTTCTGGCTTGCACTATCGACTATGCCTAAGGTTTTGATTTTAGATGAGCCACTGGATGGCCTTGATCCCGTTATGAGACAAAAGGTTAAAAACTTACTAATCCAAGACGTGGCTGATAAAGAACTGACTATTTTGATTTCTTCCCATAATCTAAGGGAACTTGAAGATATATGTGACCACATAGGAATTCTTCATAAAGGAAATCTCATATTAGAAAAAGATTTGGATGAGTTAAAGGCTGATGTACATAAAATACAAATTGCCTTTAAGGATAAGGTACCAGAGAAACTTCTTGAAAATGCCCAT
>CALJTN010000024.1 GCA_937976175.1 uncultured Clostridiaceae bacterium
GAATGATAAAATTTTACAAGTCATAGATAAGAAAACAACGATGGTAGATGCTTTTTGTAAAGCTGATGATATTCTTCAACAAGGTGTGCAAGGTATAACAGACTTAATATCTAATCCAGGGATTATTAACTTGGATTTTGCAGATGTAAGAACAATTATGAATTGTAAAGGCGTTGCACACATGGGAATTGGAAAGGCGACGGGTGAAAGTCGTGCAGAAGAAGCTGTGAAATATGCAATTAGCAGCCCATTACTCGACACAAGTATTGATGGAGCTAGATGTGTTCTAGTTAACATGTGTGGTGGAGAGACTCTTGGGCTTATGGAAGCTAATGTAGGAATGAGCTTGATTAGAGAAGCAGTTGATCCAGATGCAGAGATTATTTTTGGGACTTCTATTAATGATGATCTAGGAGATGAAATTATTATCACTGTCATTGCTACAGATTTTCAAAATACAGATGTAAACATGCATAGTTTTGAGCCGATTCAAAAAAAGGCTAAAACAGAACAACCAGTTAAATTTCAAAGCGTTGCGAATACCTTAAAAGAAGAAAAGTTTACGCCTATAAAAGATATTCAGGTAGAAATACCACAATTTCTAAGAAGGAATAGATAAAATAAAAAAAAGATACGATATTGTCGTATCTTTTTTTTTTAGTACTCTATAATTTTTACAAAATTTGTAAATTAATTCATTTAGAATAGAGTTGTTCAACAAAGTCAAATGATATTTGAGGTGATCATGTGTATGTTGTTTATATAGACATACTTTTTTTAATTAATATGGTTATGGATATGATGATATTTTACACAGCGACTATGATACTTAATAAATCTATTGGGAAGATGAGGATTTTTATAGCAAGTATTATAGCAGCACTTATTTATTGTATGCTTATATATATACCCATGTTACAAAGTATACCATATATTTTATACGCTTTATTTGTACCTACGCTATCTATACTATATCTTTATAGGCCGCTACATATTAAGGAATTTCTAAAGATTTATTTAATATGTATGGGTGTGGCTTGTACGATAGGAGGGGCAACTTTTACGATATGGTTTATGGTTAGAAATACTACGCCTATTCATACGATAAGTATTATCTGGCTTATAACTATTGCCTTAAGTATAACGCTCCTTATTTATATAGGCTTTCATAAAATTAGGAAAAGAATGATACTTCCTTTATTTGAATATGACATACAAATCAAGTGCATAGATAAAGAGGTGTGTATTAAATCTATTTTAGATACGGGTAATTGCCTCTATACCCCTATAGGACATAGACCAGTTATAGTTGCAACTTATGATGCACTAAAGGAACTATTTACGCACGAACAAACACTTACATTGAATAAATATAAAAACAACGTTTTAGAGCTTATATGTTCTGGTAGCTTTACACCCTCTTATATCATTCCTTTTAATAGTGTTGGATGTAATTGTGGAATGCTTTTAGGAATTGAAGTTGATCAAGTTAATATTCATAAGAATCATTTTGAAAAGAGTGTTGATAAATGTGTTATCGCTATATCATTTAATAATATTTTTAATGATAGATCTTATAATGCACTACTTCATCCGGATTTTATATTGAACTAGGAGGAATGAATATGAGAATAGTAAAATGGTGGATAAAAGTATTGAAACAAAAAGTAAGAAGGATTATAGCAAAAATAATATGTAAGTATCCTAGTGCATTGCATTATATTGGGGGAAATGAGGTCTTGCCACCTCCTCTAACAAGAGATGAAGAAGAAACTCTCATTTTGCAGCTGACGGAGCTTGAAGCGTATGAAGAAGAGGTCAAGCAAATTAAAACGGTGTTAATAGAAAGGAATTTAAGACTTGTTGTATATATTGCAAGAAAATTTGAAAACACAGGTATTCATATGGAAGATCTGATATCTATTGGAACAATAGGACTTATTAAGTCTATTAATACTTTTAAACCAAGCAAAAAAATTAAGCTAGCTACCTATGCTTCAAGATGTATCGAAAATGAGATACTGATGTTTTTAAGAAGAACAAATAAACTGAAGACAGAAGTATCTATTGATGAACCTCTTAATGTAGACTGGGATGGTAATGAATTATTACTATCAGATATTTTAGGAACAGAACCAGATATTATCTATCGGAACATTGAGGAAGAGGTTGATAAGAATTTGTTACAGCAGGCACTTCTTAAATTATCAGATAGGGAAAGAGAAATTGTAGAATTAAGATTTGGATTTAGTACTCAGGGAAAGGAAAAAACCCAAAAGGAAGTAGCTGATTTACTAGGTATTTCACAGTCTTATATTTCAAGGCTTGAGAAAAAGATTATATTAAGATTAAAAAAGGAAATTAATAGAATGAGCTAAGGATCTGAATAAATAAGTGGATTATGGAAAATATTATCTATAGACTTAACTTGTGCTGGAGGAGTATAACTAGGAGGCATGTGATATGGCTATAAATAAAGTAGAAATTTGCGGAGTAAATACTGCGAAGTTGCCTATATTAACAACAGAACAAAAAGATATCTTATTTAAATTAATACAAAGTGGAGACAATGCTGCAAGAGAAGAGTATATTAGAGGAAATTTAAGGTTAGTACTAAGTGTTATTCAACGGTTTAACAATAGGGGAGAACATGTTGATGACTTGTTTCAAGTAGGATGTATAGGTCTTATTAAAGCAATTGATAATTTTGATGTATCTCAAAATGTAAAGTTTTCAACTTATGCTGTTCCTATGATTATTGGAGAAATAAGACGTTATCTTAGAGACAATAATTCTATTAGAGTCAGTAGATCTCTTAGAGATACCGCTTATAAAGCACTTCAGGCTAAAGAACAGCTTATTAGAAAAAATTCAAAAGAACCTAGTATCCAAGAAATTGCAGAACAACTTGGTATTAAAAAGGAAGATATTGTATTTGCACTAGATGCTATTCAAGATCCCATATCATTATTTGAACCTGTTTATCATGATGAAAGTGATACACTATACATTATGGATCAAGTGAGTGATGAAAAAAGTCAAGATGACATTTGGCTCGAAAATATTGCATTAAAAGAAGCTATGAAAAGACTAAATGATAGAGAAAAGCAAATATTAATGTTAAGATTTTTTTCAGGCAAGACACAAATGGAAGTGGCTAATGAAATAGGGATTTCTCAAGCACAAGTATCGAGACTCGAAAAGACAGCATTAAAACATATGAAAAAATATATATAAAGAGTGTTTATTATAGGGGGGGATTAGTGATGATGAGAATTGCAGATATGAAGCATAAGGAAATTATTAATACAGTAGATGGATCACGCTTAGGATATATTTGTGATGTAGAGGTAGATTGGAAAGAAGGTAAGATTAATAAAGTGATTGTTCCAGGACCAAGTAAAATAATGGGGATTTTTGGTAAAAATTTAGAATATGCTATTCCATGGGATAAAATAAAAAAAATAGGAGAGGATATTATACTTATAGAGATTGATATCGATGAGTATCTCAAAGAGAGTGAGTATTGACTTTTATTTTAAATATATGATATCTTTGAGTATATTACAACTAGGAGGATATTATAAATGAAATGCCCTTACTGTGGGTATAGTGCCTCAAAAGTACTTAATTCTAGACCCGCCAATGATATTGAATCCATAAGAAGAAGAAGACAATGTGAAAAGTGTGATAGGAGATTTACTACATATGAAAAGATAGAAACTATTCCTATTATGATTGTTAAAAAAAATATGACGCGTGAGCCCTTTGATAGAGATAAATTACTAAAAGGCGTATTACGCTCGTGTAATAAACGTAGCATAAGTTTAGAACAAATAGAATTGTTGGTAGATGAAATAGAAAACCATATAGCAGGAATGGAGAGTAAAGAAATATCTTCTACAATCATTGGAGAAATGGCAATGGAAAGGCTAAAAGCATTAGATGAGGTGTCTTATATAAGATTTGCTTCTGTGTATAAGCAGTTTACAAGTATAGAAGAATTTATTATTGAACTTGAAGACATTAAAAAATTAAAAAGATAAAAACTATATTAAATGACCTATGCATTTAATATAGTTTTTTTATGCCCAAAATTTTCTGTCTAATAGTCTATATTGGATAGCTTCACTGATATGTGGGATATCTATTTGTGAACACTCTGCTAAATCAGCTATTGTAAGAGCAAGTCTTAAAATTTTGTCATAGGCACGTACACTTGAAGAAGAATTTTCAAACCAACTATTTAATAGGTCGTGTGCATCAGAAGTAAGTGAACAATATTTATTTAGTTTACTAGTAGGGATTTGACTGTTATGTTGTATGTCTGTACGTTTAAATCGCTCTTTTTGTATAGAAAGAGAAGTTTTTACTTTGCTATAGAGTTCGTTAGAAGACAATGCATTAGGACTTTTCAAGTCGCTTATTGAGGGAGCTTGTGTCTCAAGATGAACGTCTATTCGATCTAGTATCGGTCACAAACGCATACTTATATTTATCATCTATTATGTTTTGTGATTGAATTTGGAAATTACCGTTTAAAGTTACCGTAATCTCCTCTTTGGTATTAACAATAATTTTGTTTACAGAATCTCTAATCATTTCAGGAGTAATCTCATCTTTATCTGTTATTTGCATTTGAGCCATACTTTGGATTTTCAATAATCTTTCTTTTTTATCTTTTGAATTTTTATTCTTATTTTCATACTCACTTATAAGGGTTGTAGTGGATAATGACTCATTATCTATACTTTCTTTTTTCTTTCTAAACTCATCCTTATTTATCAGCCCCTCAGAGAATAATTCTATTAGTTTATCTTTTTTATTGTCTAATTTTAGATATTCACGTTTCAATCTGTTAATATCATTATCAAAATTGTCACTTGCTAATGTCTGATTTAAAAGGTCAATAACCTTCTGAATGTTTGTCTCTTTATTTTTAAGAAAGAAGAGTATGGCTTCTTTAACTATATTATTAAGGCTTTCATTATAAATATGAGGATTATCACAACCAGAATCCGAGTTTTTCCCAAACATACGATATGAACTACATTGCCAAGTCTCACGTTTACTTGTGGAATATATCTGATGCCAATACGGACGTCCGCACTTCCCACACTCAATGAGTCCGCTGTACGTATGAGAGCCTCTGAAATAACCCGCTAGTTTCTCACCAGTAATATGTCCATGAGTTTTGTTCTGTTTTGCTCTACGGCTTGCTTGTGCATTATTTGCTTGCTCCCATAATTCTACGGATATGATAGCCGGAACACCCCCGTCATGAATAACCCATTCGCTTTCAGGCACGGCGGAAACTTTTTTTGTATCAAAATCTTTATGTGTTTTGCCACAAACAAGTAAGCCTTTATATTTCTCGCTTTTTATCATTCGTTTCAAGGTAGTGGGGGAGAACATATTACCGTTTAGGTTCTTTATACCTTTAGCCTCTAATTCTTGTATTATTTTTCGAACTCCTAAGCCGTCAACGCATCGCTGGAAAACGTATCTAACAATTTCTGCCTCTTTTTCATTTATAGATAACTTTCCATCCAACTGGTCATATCCCCACATTCGCCCATTAGTTATTATTCGACCTTTTTTCATACGTTGCTTTTGCGAGTTATTAAGCTTAACTGATAAATCTCTTGAATATTGTCTAGCTACTATTGCTTTCATACCCATAAGTAATTCATTATCTGATTTATAAAATGTTTTATCGCTTAAGAAAAACAGTTTTTTCTCATTCGTAGTTAGCCTATCAATAAATTGGTACCAATTTAAAGGATTTCTATTTAATCTAGTTTCGTCCTTAATAATAATGATATCAAATTTATCAGTCAATAAATCCTCATACAGTCTATTATATTCAAATCGGCCTTTGGTTGTAGTACCGCTTTTACCTTCGTCTACATAACGATCCACCAAATACCAATCGGGCTGTAAGTCAATGTGTTCCTCTATCATTTCTATTTGTGTTTTAAGAGAGTTAAGCTGTCCCTCTTCTTCAGTGGATACTCTTGCATAGTATGCTACGTTCATATTTTTAGTCCCTTCTAGTTTCAGTTTGTGTCCGATACTAATATATTACTAATGCATATAAGGAATGTCAATTTATTTTTATATTGCGTATATTTTCTCTTTTTAATAGAGTTACAGTTTTATCATACTCACTTTGGGTAATTAATTCTTTGGTTTTTAGCATTTTCAATATTAGTAATTCAGCTATTTGCTCATTGTTGCCCTCATAACTAATATTTTCAATATCTATTAATTTAGCATTTTTAAATTCATATTTAATCATTTCTACACCCTTTCTAAATCAAAAATTTAATTGCACAAGGATTTAGTAAAAGGTGTAGCGGATTGTTACATACAAATTAATTTTTTATATTGGAATATTTTATGTGCTACATTTTCAGTAGCTTATTAGTTACGATATGCATCTATTAGATTAGGGGGGCGCTTGAGGTTACAATGTGGAAATTTTCAAGGCGGGAGGCTGAATATCATCGAGTATGATATTCAGATGGTTTATAGTACGGCTATTAGTGCTTTATATGGTGATGTAAGGCGTAAACATGTCCTTGATGTGTAAAGTTACCCAGCATAACGCAAGGAGCTTATAGGTGTAGTTATAGGACTATAAGACGTATTAATAATAAGTGTTAGGGCTTATAAAAAGATCGTATGAGATATATGAGCGCACGGCCGAGATGCTAAAATTATAAAAGAATGAAAGAATGTGATGATTATCCTAAAAATTACCTATTGATTTATACGCTTAAACGTATTATAATATACTTATAAGCGTAATACATATAAAAGTATAAATACAATTACATGGAGGAATGACAAAATGGAAATCGCAAAAACTATACTAGAGCAAATTAAATGTACTGACAGATGGGCGCTAGGAGCATGGGGAGCTAATAACTATGTAGGAGGAAAAGTTGACGGAGAAAATGAGGGAGTTAAATTTAAAGTGAGCAGTACAAAAACGAAACGCGGAACATGGGTTATGATAACTCTCGACGAAGGCGCCGATCTTTACAATATAAAAATGTATAGAATATTAAAGACAGATGTTAAATATGATTATGAGTTAGAGGGTATTTATTGCGACCAACTCGTAGAGATTCTAGATAGCGTAATAGGATAGAACGGGGGAGCGAAAAGCTCTCTCTCTTTTTTACAATTATTTTTTTATTGTATTATACGCATAGGCGTATTACAATATACATATAAACGTAATACATAAAAACGTATAAACAGAGAGGATAACATACCATGAAAAAACCACTTGCAGTAATACCGATTTGCAATACAATGACGCTGAATATCTACGACATAATATACGGGGTTGACGATATGGTACTCTTAGGATATTCGGAGGAGGACGCTGTCGTGCTCGTTATAGAGTATCGCGAAGAGGACACGGGGTTTACGTTTAATGAGGAATGGTACTCAGTGAATGAATTTATGAGCGTAGCGTAAACCTACAGCTCTCAGAAAATAGGAGACATACATAATGACTAGAATAATGGTACAGAAAATAATGATTACGAGTGGATAGTATGGGAAAGAGGGGGGAAGTCCGCGGATATCGTGAAAATCAAAGAAGTTTATCGACGCCCTAAAGGTAAAGCGTGGTACAGAACAAGAAAAAGATAATTGTTAAGTTGCTTGAGGGTACAGAAATAGAGTGTGAAATAAAATAATAATTAGGAACAATATACCAGTTTAGATGTATGTGAAATACCTACACTGGTATTATTTTGCGTTTATCTGCAAATCTAAGACAGTGGTGTGACGTATATAAAAAGTGATATAAACTTAAAAATATACATCATTTGTCATGTTATGACTGCAATTAATTACAAATAATTTAAATTAATTCAAATATATAAAATTATATGAAAATTAATTGCGTTAGATGTAATAAAATGTTATGATTATTTGACTATAGTAAAAGATTATACAAACAGGTTAAAATATAAACAATTTTGTATATTCACAAGATAATAGTTGATTTTCAATATTTAGTCTGTTATACTAAACCGGTTAAGTCCTATATGAGGTATGGATTTTAGTAAAATTACGAAAAGGAGAAAATAAAATATGAAAAAAACAAGTAAAAAACTAGGTGCTTTAGTTCTTGCGTCTTTAATATGTATTACAGCAGTTCCAACATTTGCAGGTAATACATCATATTCATTTAGTTTAAAAACTACTACATCTGCTAAAGGAAGTAGCGCCAGAAAAGACGACAGTGAGAAATATGCCTATCTTACAGTTTCAAACATGAGTCAAAGTGTATCAACTAACTTTAGAGTAAGAACTTCTTCTGACAGCGAAGCAACTTATATGCAAACTGTATCAGGACCTAGCTCACAGACTCATTCTTTACAATACAAGTTTGTCCCTACAGTAGGTGCATATTATTACATATGGGCTAATTTAAGTAGTGCACAATCTTCTACTGTAACTATTAGTGGGATATGGTGTCCTTAATACACAATAAATAAAGCAAGTTCCAATTAGTTTCCTCATGACTAGTTGGAATTTGATTTATTATATTTAATTTGGTAAGTTGTTTATTATAATGAAAGGAACTATGTAAGTGAAAAAATATAAAATGACAATCATAGCACTTGGAACTGTTTTATTATTATGTAGCTGCCAAAAAGATGCTACTTTGGTTAGTACGTTAGAAATACCAGAGCATATAACAAAAGAATTAGAGGAAAATTTAAATATAGATACTGATATTATAATTCCAGAAAAAATTCAATCTGAAGTCGAGATATTAGAAATAGAGCCTAAAGAGTTAGATGCCAAGGATATAATGAGCAGACTTTATCCTAATGCAGCGGCACTTTATGAAGATTTAGATATTTATCAGGATGAGGAGTCTACAATTAATATATCAGATGCAAATTATTATTACGATGATGATAATGAACGAATTTATAGTAGATTTTTTACGGAGCAACAAGAACTACTTTTTCCAACAGCATCTAATCTAGAGGAGCTAGACGTGGAGGCGTCATTAAAAGAAGCAAAAAGTTATTTATCTAGTATAGGACTTGATAGTATTGCATTGAATAAATATTATGTGTTAAATAAAGCATTTTTAGAGGAGCAATATAATAAGGCGAAAAAAAATGTCGGTTGGCAAAAAGACGTAGATGCTGGTCGTGAGATTGTAAAGGAAGATTGGGACGATGAAAAGGGAGCATATATATTTAATTTTGAGGTGATTGAAAATGACCTTCCTATAGCTCAAGGGGGATACTTTACAAAAGATAATGAATATATATCAGGAAGTTCTATTAAAATTTGTTGTAGTGAAAATGGCATTGCCTCTGTTGAGTCAATTAAAAATTATAGCATAAAAGCTTCAAATGGTAGTAAAAAGCTTACAGGAATGGAAACAGTTATAGAAGGGATAGAACATAAATTTAGTAATTTAATCATAGAAGAACCTATTATAATTAATCAAATACGTTTAGTTTATCAAGTACAAAAAATAAAAGGTACACTTTATTTAATTCCTGTATGGGAAGTTCAATATTTACAACAATGTGAAGGAATAATGGAAAAAGGAACGATATATTTTGATGTAGAAACAGGCAAAGAAATAGTAATGTATTAGGAGAAACAGATGAAGGATATAGTGAGTTTGGCTCGTGTAATAATATTAGATTTTAAAAGAGCAATTTTTTCTAAAAGGTTTGTTTTAACGTTGTTAGGTATGATTATTCTAATTTTTATAAACCTAATGGACTATATTGAAATAGATCCTGGTGTCACAGTTTGTTATATATTTAATATAAGATACTTTGCAGGTGGGTTTACAATGTGTATGTTGTTTTTGGCGTCAGTACCATATGCTTCAAGTTTTTATACAGATTATATAAGTAATAATTATAAATTTGAAATTATTCGTTCCAATATATTAAGATATAGCATTGGAAAAGTAATAACAACAGTTTCTATGGCTATAATGACACCTTTACTTGCATATGTCCTATTAGCCTGTTTATTAGGTGTTTTTATACCTATATTTCCTACAAATGGGTTAGCACTTTCTGTAGCAGGTGGGACTCAAAATCAGCTATTTACAGATTTATTGACCACTGATTTTAAATGGCTCTACATAGTATGTATTTTATTGGCTGAGAGCTTAAGATATGGTTTTTTAGCGGGTGTAGCACTTTATGTGTCTACTATTAGTAGCAATCCATTTGTAATTTCTAGTTCACCTATTATAGTTTTTTATGCCTGGAGCAGCTTATTTAATACAGGTATGATCTCTGATCTTTTGAGGTGGCATATATTTGACGGCATATTTATGGAAGAAAAAGGATTAGGGTTTAATATGGCCCTCACCATTTTTTATTATATGATTTTTATTGTTTTAATAGGCTTAGCTTTTGTTAAGGGTGTAAAAAGGAGGATGGCAAATGGATAAGTATAAAAAGTGTTGCTTTGTAATATATCGAAACGTTATATCTACCCTTACACAAGCGCGATTTTATGTAGCTATTTTGCTTGTAACATGTTTAATGAATCAGATTATTTATCCTATTAAAATGTTTAGTATTCAGGCCCGTATTAATACATGCCCATGGATTTTCCCATTTTTAACACAAACCTTTTATTTACAAATGATTATGCTTATAGGTATTGTATTTCTTTTTTGTGATTTACCGATTATTAATAATGGAACTATATATATTTTGGCACGTACAGGAAAAAAAATATGGTTTTGGGCACAGGTTGGTTATATTTTTATAATGACGTTTATTTACTATTTTTGTATTTTTATAGTCAGTATAGTACTCTTTTTACCTTATACTAAATTTGAAAATAGTTGGGGGAAAATATTAGGAACAGTAGCACAGACAAATTTACAAGATCAGCTAGGAATAGAGATGGATTATTTATTACAAGTGACGTATACACCTATTCAAGCTATTGGAAGAGCCTTTTTTATTGCATGGTTAGTTAGTGTTTTTACAGGTATAGTTATTTTGGTACTTAATAT
Source organism: uncultured Clostridiaceae bacterium (assembly GCA_937976175.1). Taxonomy (GTDB): domain Bacteria; phylum Bacillota; class Clostridia; order Clostridiales; family Clostridiaceae; genus Clostridium_AD. Next base: position 11,051 of record CALJTN010000024.1, read on the forward strand.
TTATTTTAAAGTAATTATTGGTGCTGTTATAGGTGCAATGATTGCATTTACACCTTATTTTGCAGCAAACGCCAATAATTTGTCAGCAGCCAATTATATTGCACCAGCAGTTTGGCTAAATATTATGAAGAGTTATCAGCTAGAGAGTATTAATTATCCTAATGCATGGTATATTTTTTCTTTTCTTATAGTAGGTATTATTTTGCTTATAGCATTGGCTTATTTAAAAGTACAAAACAAAAATTATAGTTATTTTGAAATAGTTAATTAAATAGGATTCAAAGAAAGGATCCAGGATATGGAAGCGATTATAAAATTAAAAAATGTTTCAAAGCGTTTTAAAGAGATAGAAGTACTTAAAGATATTTCGGTAGCATTTGAAAAGGGAAGAATACATGGTGTTATTGGTAGGAATGGAAGTGGAAAAACTGTTATGTTTAAAGCAATCTGTGGATTTATTCCTATAGACAGCGGAGAAATTTGGATTAGAAATAAAAAGTTATGGGAAGAAATGGACATGCCTTCCAATATAGGTATAATCATAGATGGTTCTGGCTTTTTACCTTATTACAGTGGCATAAAAAACTTAAAATTCTTAGCTTCATTAAATAAAAAAATAGATACTGAGAAAATGCGTAAAACAATGGTGCAAGTTGGACTAGACCCAGATTCAAAAAAGCATACTTCTAAATATTCTATGGGGATGAGGCAACGTTTAAGCATTGCACAAGCCATTATGGAAGAACAAGACATTATCATTTTAGATGAACCTATGAATGGATTAGATAAACATGGGGTAGAAGAAATAAGAAATCTTCTTTTAAATTTAAAAAATGAAGGCAAAACAATTATTTTAGCTAGTCATAATGCACAAGACATTGAGATTTTATGTGACCATGTTTATGAAATGGATAATGGGATATTAACAACCCAAGTATAGTTAAGGAAAATAGATACGGGCACAAAAGTAACATGTATCCATAAAGTCAGGACTTTGAGGTCACTTATAATTTATTTCAATAAAATCAAGGCTTTGTGACCTGTTTTACCAATAATTTAAATTCTGAATTTTCCCCTCTAAAATATTGCTTTATGTCAATAATTAGTATATAATCATTTATTGCATAAAAATATGGTAGACTAACTATACCTAAACATATGTTGGGGGTGCATCCCCTTTATATCCCTTCTATTTACGCCAATTATATCCTTGTGTTGTCACAACACACCTTGATGCGGTGCTGAAGATAGAGAAGAAATAATTTGAAGTCAACGGATTTTAAGGATTTTAACTAAATGAAGAAATGTATTTTATGTTCCCGCAGACTACGGTTTGTGGGAATTTTTGCGTTAGGTGAGTAATTTTACGCCCAAAACGAGATATTTTTATACTATAGGTGAGTAATTTACAGTTTTACTCGGAAAGTGGTACAAGTAAGACGATATCTCTTAATCTCTACGGTATCAAGGCTTTAAGCGTATGGTTAAAATTACATGGTATTATAGCTTGTCTTTCAAACCCTTTGTATGACATATAAGTGTAAGGGATAAGGGATAAAGAAAATAACGTAATAACAAAGATAGTAAAATACTTTAGAAACTTACTTAAGCCGTAATATATCTTTCTATAAAACAAGAGGGTAATAATTACGCTTATAAAAATAAAACTTACTAACCGATAAATAACGATAAATACCGTATTAAATAACGGTTAGATATCGTTAATATAGCGTAAGTACGTAGGAGCGTTTAATTAGGGAATTTATATACGACTATAGAGCGTACTATCGTTAAATACGACGTTAAATATTTAAGGTAAAGATACGAGTATAGCTCGTTAAATACACCGTTAAATAGACGTTAAATGACCGTTAGATATACGTAGTATAGCCGTAGAATTACTCATTAAAAAATACGTATCGGGCGTTAATAAATAGCCGTAAATATTGAGTAGAAACCGATTATATCCGATAATCAAAAATAGGCTCAAATATGCATGGTTACGCAGCACGAGTTAATTCGGTGCAGTCGCTAATTGCTCGATAGTAGTTTAGGTTAAAAACTCCGCGAAATGCCCTACGCACCTGCTGAGAAAAATAATTCAAATGGAGGTTTTATAATATGGCTAACCGAGGCAGACCGAAAAGAGTTAACCCTCGCGACATACTCGATATAAGACAGATCAAAGCCGTAGAGTTAATAGTAACTAGGGACATTAACGTTCTCACATATGAGCAGATAGCGGAGAATGTAGGAGTCGATACAAAGACCCTCTATTCATGGCGAACAGATAACGATCATTTTATAGATCATATGGAGGAAAGAGCCGAGCAAGTACAAAGAGCGTTTATATCAGAGGCTTACAATCAGATCAGGACTATTATAGTCAATGGTAAGACGCATGATAAGCTTAAGGCGCTTGATCTATTTCTTAAAAATCAAGGTAAGCTAAAGCAAGTGGTAGAGGAGAGTATCACCGTAACAGAGCGTACAGTAGACGAACTAAACGATGAATACCGAGACCTATTCGGCGAGGATATCTAATAACTGAATAAGATAATAGAGGGTATCTGTTGCTATCGCGAGGCTATAGGTATCCTTTTTTATTTACATAGAGCGTCTCTAAAACCGTAGTATTAGGGACATATGACAGCCCGACGATTAATCAACGTTTGTAGTGTCCCTAAATCCAGTACCTAAAGTT
>CALJTN010000025.1 GCA_937976175.1 uncultured Clostridiaceae bacterium
AATTATACTCTTCAGTATGTCGCTCAGAAGTTCATTATTTTTATCTATGTAATAGTATATAAATTGCTCTTGTCTTTCATCTTTTACAAAGCCCATATCTCTAAGCTTGCCTAAGTGCTTTGAAATCTTAGGTTGACCTTCTTCTAAGATCCCTTGAATTTGGCACACACAGAGTTTTTTATGATATAACAAAACTAAAATTCTCATACGTGTTTCATCAGATAGTACTTTAAACAAATTCATTAGTTGGTCCATTATTTTTCACATCCTTCACTATATTTCTTCATTAAATAATACCATACTCATATACCCATATGGGTATATGAGTATGGTACTCCTTTGGTAATCAAATGTCAAGTGCCACCCAAGTGGCAAGTGGCAAGTTGGACTTGCCGCCTGCCACTGGGTGGCACTATTTTATTTCACTTAAAAATTTTTTTACTGCTGTCCAATATTCTTCTTCATCTCCTTCGGGTGACTCCCATAATGCCCTAGAACCATGAAAACCGTCAAGTTCTGGTATAAACCCTATCTTTTTTTCAGAAGGTAGGACATCAAAAAGTTCTTTCCAACCATCACTTTCACTTTTGCTTGAAGTAATAAACACTGGACAATTTATATTTTTACCATATTCTAAAAGGGACTTGTTATTAAAAGCAAAATACTCTGCTGGAGAGAATGCTAAAATTCCATCTATATCTTTTGCATAGTTTTCAGCTAATGGAAAAACTAACAACGCAGAATATGAACTACCCCAAACTATAATTTTACTAGGTTTAATTTTTCTTTTTACGAAGCCTAATGCAGCCTCCAAGTCAATATATGCATCTTCATAACCTAGTAATTTGTCTTCAGTTAGTGCTCTTAGAAACGTTTCATTACTAACATCATTACTTGAACCACCAGATCTTTGATCAATTGCCATACAATTAAATCCTAGTTCATTCAGCTTTGGAGCTATTGTAAGGTACTCTCCTCTACTAGATGCGGCTTGATGAAAAAGAAGAATAATTGGTGCATTTGTATTTTCTGTCATGTATAAATCAGCTGTAATTTCAATTTTATCTTTTGAGTTAAAAGTTATTGTTTGGTTTTTTAAGGCAAGATTTAAAGAATCCTCAGGTTCATTAAAGTAGTACAATATACTTCCTCCTATTCCTATAATACAGATTACAAGTAATGCAATTAATATATTTCTTTTCACAATACTCACTCCTTCAAATATCTAGTGCACTAGCTCGTACACACATTGATTTTACTTGTTTTACACTTAAGTTACTTTTTTAGCCGGTAGATTTTATTAAACTACTTGCCCATAATTTTGATATCACTCCTTTACTCTATCAGTGTGGATTTGAAAAAGTATTTATACCTTTAGACTTTACCCTGGTGTTCAAAGAAACTCTAATGAATGGGACGATGAATACCATAATCGTTCATGTATTGAACGAACTCTGGCATTTCTAAAATCTTAAAAATTACCCACATTTTTTATTATTGAATTTTACAAGCTACTATCGTAATTATTGGTAATATTTATGCTATAATTAAATGTATCATTAAGTTTGTAGAATTAAAAGCAAAGTAATTAATAGTTGATAATAAGCATATTAAAACTGTATATAGTGCAGTTATTTATTGTGCGAAAACTCCTTTAAGAGTAACAAAGTTTTAGAAATAGAAAGTATGGAGGATATTTATGGATCAATATACTATTAATAAAATAACTAATGTATCACTTCCAATACTAATTACTTCTGATGAAGCTTTTTCCACCCTTCCACACTCTATGTTTAGAATTATTTATATAGAGGAAGGAACTGGAATAATTAACATCAATGACACATCAACAGTGTTTATGGCACCTTCTCTGTTTTGTTTAAATGAAAGTGAATCTATTACGCTGGAAAAGGGCTGCAACTTAAAGGTTCAGGCAATATTTTTTAAACTAGAATTAATTAACAGCAACTTAACTCTAGATTATATAAATAAAGGTTTAAATAACTTAAAATTGTCAGAGTTTCAAGATTACTTTTACATACAACCATTTATACATAGGTCAAATAAATTTACAGGATACTTTGAAATTGGAACTATTATGTCAAAGAGAATTAGCCATTTATTTAAACTATTAAAAACTGAAGTTTCCAACTTTGATAGGCCTTACTGGCCATGCAGAACACGGTCTTTTTTTCTGGAAATTTTATTTTTAATACAGTATTCATATACAGATCCTGAAGTAGAGTCTAATATTAATCTAAGTTATAAATCATCTGATTTAAATGAGTTGATTTTATACTTACATACTAACTACGATAAAAAGGTAACCATTAAGCAATTAACCAATATCTTTCACATTAATAGAACAACCTTGTCAAATAAATTTAGCGCTACTACAGGCATGTCTATAATAGATTACCTAGTGAAGCTTAGAATTAAAGTAGCATCAATGCTTCTTCGTGATACTCATTTGTCTATATCGGAAGTTGCCTGCAGAGTAGGGTTTAATAACAACACATATTTTTTACGTACTTACAAAAAACATGTAGGTTGTTCACCCTCTGAGTATAGAAAAAAAGCTGATTCCCTTGCTTAAGCAAGAGGAAAGATATCAAAAAAAAAGTGCCACCCAGGTGGCAAGTGGCAAGTTTAAATTATTCCTTATTAATAAAGGTTTTACTTTCTTTTAACAACTGTTCAAATTCTTCTGATGGCACTGGCTTACTAAATAAATATCCCTGTACCTTATCACACTTATGCTGTTTCAAGAAGTTAAATTGCTCAGCATATTCTACTCCTTCTGCAATTACTTCAAGGCCCATTTTATGAGCTAACTCTATTATAGCCTTAGCTATAATTTCATCCTTTGCATCAATAGTTATATTATCCATAAAAGATTTATCTATTTTTAATGTATCAATAGGCAATAACTTTAAATAGTTTAAAGAGGAGTACCCTGTACCAAAATCATCTAAAGAAACATGAATTCCCATGGTCCTAAGCTTATTTAACATGTGAATTGAAAATTCCAAGTTTTTCATTAATATACTTTCCGTAATCTCTAGTTCAAGCCATTGTGGCTCAAGGCCAGTTTCTTCTAAAATCTTTTTAATTATTTCTACTAAGTCCTCTTGCTGAAATTGCTTTGCAGAAAGGTTTACTGCCACTCTTAAAGGAGTGTACCCTGCGTCTTGCCAACGCTTATTTTGTGTGCAGGCTTCGTATAATACAATATTTCCAATTGGAATTATTAGCCCAGTATCTTCTGCTAGCGGAATAAATTTAATTGGTGGTATTATTGACTTTTCTGGATGTTCCCATCGAACCAGTGCCTCCATACCATCTATCTTACCGGTTTCCATATTTATCTGTGGTTGATAAAAAACTTTAAATTCATTATTTTTTATTGCACTTCTAAGACTATCCTCAAGTTCTAATTTTTCTACAAGTCTTACGTTCATTTCTCTTGTAGAAAACTCACATCTATTTTTACCCTGTTCCTTTGCATAATACATAGCTGTATCTGCACTTTTCATAAGCGTATCAAAGTCCTTACCATCATCAGGGTAAACAGCAATTCCAATGCTTGCTGTCAAATGAAATTCTTTGTTACTAAGGGTTAATGGTTTATTAATTAAGTTTATAATTTTATTTGCAAAATCACTAACTTTTTCTACTGA
>CALJTN010000026.1 GCA_937976175.1 uncultured Clostridiaceae bacterium
CTCTAAAAATTTGTTATAATATAAATAAAGTATATAAAAAGGAATATATGAAAAGAACAATCCATAGTTAGGTTATATTCTACGTGGCTACAAGGAGGAATAAAAATGACAACATACTCACTAGCACCTAAAGAAACATTAGAGCATCTGAAGCAATATACAAAGAAAGGCGAAGTAGTTAAAATTTCTGACGCTTTGGAATACAATAATACAGTGTATAAAGAAATTACATTTTCTAAAAAAATGTTTACAAATTTTCGTAAAGAACATTTGGGATACCTATATATTAATGAAAAAAATGAAGTTGTTGTAGAAAAATCTTTACAGGGAAAACTAGCAAAATTAGCCTATTTTTTTGAAATATTCTATAATACAGAAAACAGAACATGCATAGTGAATGCATTTCAAGATGAGGGTTTAATTGAAAAGGATAAGAAGGATTATCAATTAGTGGCTGAGGGCTTAGATTTTTTAACAAAAGAGGGAATTGTAGATTCAGAACAAGTAAAACAAATCATTATTGAATTGCCCCAAATTAGAAAAAAGAATAATGAAGTATTAAAAGAACTTATGACTAAATCTCAAGAATGTAGAGAAGAAAAAAAATACTTTAATACGCATATGCTTGAAGAGCTATTACCAACATATAGAGATGCTTTAAGTATAAATTTACAAAAGATAAGATTAATAGACTCAGGAAGAGACTGTTACGCAAACATTAAAAAAACTGCGGAAAAAAACCGAAAACGAATGTCCATTAGATTTAATCGAAAATTAACCGAACCCTTAATTAAGATAAGTTATATGATGGGATATTTTATTAAATTGGTTAGTACCTGTGAGACTATAAGTAAAATGTCAGACACTGAATATTTTAAGTACTTAAGTACTATAGAAAAAGAAAATATTGATTATAGAGTAAATTTGAATAGAAGTAAAAAGAACTCCTAATTAGGAGTTCTTTTTACTTCTATTCAACAGTTATATAGACAGCGTCTTCTTCTCTAACAACTTTTATATATTCAACTTCTGGATCTTCAGTTCCTTGAACATATAATCCAGTGTTTTTTAGTTTTTCAACATAATCTATAATTTCTTGGGTTATTCTCTCGCCAGGGCATAGTATTGGAATACCAGGTGGGTAAGCCATTAGGAATTCACCACTAATCATACCAACACTCTTTTTAATTTCTATAGCAGTATTAACGCTGTTAAAAGCTTCCCTAGGAATTTGGGCTTGTTCTGGAATAGTAGGGATATCAATAAAATCAGATTTTTTTGTGCCTTTTCCATAGTATTCGTTACTTATTTCTCTCAAAGCTTGTAGTAGCTGCTCCATTCCTTCCTTCGTATCACCAAAGGAACCAACTGCTAATACGTTATAAAGATCAGATAATTCCATTTGTATATGATATTTGTTAGATAGTATCATATCTAAATCATAACCGGTTATACCTAAATCTCTACAAGTTATTGTGATTTTAGTAGGATCAATAGCATAAGCACCGAATCCATCTAAAACCTCATCGCCAAAGCAATATAAGCCTGGGATTTTATTAACTTCACTTCTTACATAATTACTTAATTCAATAGTTTTTTCTAAAAGTTCTTCGCCTTCTAAGGCAATTTGTCGTCTTGCACAATCTAATGAAGCCATTAAAATATAGGAAGGTGATGTTGTGTGCATTAAATTTATTAGTTGTTTAACTCTAGCAGGGCTAACAAGCTTTGAATTAACATGCAATATGGAGCTTTGAGTTAATGAACCTATAATTTTATGGGTACTTTGACAACAGATATCTGCACCAGCTTCCATTGCAGATATTGGTAATCTATCATTAAAATTAAGATGAGGGCCATGAGCTTCATCAACTATTAGAGGAATGTCGTATTCATGAACAATATCTGCAATGCTCTTAATATCAGTGGAAACCCCGTAATATGTAGGGTTAATTATAAGTACAGCTTTTGCATCAGAATGTTCCTTTAAGGCTTCTTCTACTGTCTCTGGGGAAACTCCATGAGCAACACCTATTTTTTTATCTAGCTCAGGTTGCATATAAACTGGAACAGCACCTGATAATATGATACCACCGGTTATTGATTTATGTACATTTCTAGGTACGATTATTTTGTCGCCAGAGCCAACTACAGACATAATCATAGCTTGAATAGCGCCAGAAGTACCATGAACTGAGAAAAATGATGCATCAGCACCATAAGCGTCAGCTGCTAATTCTTGAGCTTTTTTAATAGGTCCAGTTGAGTGGTGAAAACTATCAACAAGTTTAAAAACTGTAACGTCAATTTTAAAAGGGTTATCCCCCATAAAACTTCTAAATTGTTCATCAACACCTAAACCTTTTTTATGTCCAGGCACGTGAAAAGGTAAAGTTTCTCTATTTACGTATTCCATTAGAGCATCAAATAATGGTGTTTCATTTTGATTTAATCTATACAATTTATACACCCCTTTCAAAAGAATTTACATTAGTATTTAAAATCATTATTTATGGTATATTCATTCAACCAATTTATAATTATAAAGGATAAGATATACAAATGCAATAATAATCATTTGCAATTTTCAAATAAAATATAATAAATCTTAGAAAGCTATGCATTTTAATATATTATGCTTTAAAAAAGGTATATTATTCTTTTTCTTAGTTAATAATACAGAAAGTAGTTGAGATAGCAGTTAATAATTGATATATACTCAACAAAAGCACAAGGAGGGGCAATAATGGAAAAATTAATAGTGGTAGAAAGAGAAAAAAAAGCTGGTCATTCAGCAAAAAAAAATAGAAGAGATGGTAAAGTACCTGGTATTTTGTACGGGAAAAATCTTAAAAATCTTATGGTTGAAGTTGGAGACCTAGAACTAAATAGCGAGATTTCTAGAGTTGGAGAGCACGGTGTGCTAGATATAATTATTAATGGTGATAGCCACAACGTTCTTATAAAAGAAATTCAAAGAGAGCCCGTTAATCAAAAAATTATACATATTGATTTTGAAGAGCTGTATGAGAATAGTCGCGTAATAACAGAAGTTCCAATTAAGTTTATAGGCGAAAATACTGTAAATAAAAATGGTGGTATTTTACAAAAGGAAAGAAGTAGTGTAAAGCTTCAATGTGCCACAGCAAAAATTCCTAAAGTAATTAATATAGATGTATCAAATTTAACGGCGGGCAATGCTTGTAGAGTTGCAGATATTGAGTTTGGTGAAGAAATATCAGTAATAGACTCATTGAATTTAGTCATAGCTACAGTGGCTACAGTGAACAAATATAGTGAGAATGCTGAGGAATCAGTAACATAGAACAATTTATAACAAAGGCGCAGAAGATGCTCTTGTATGAAAAAATATAAGGGTATTTTTTGTGCGTATTTTTATGAATAATATCTACTTCGTTAATTGAAAACTTGTAAAAAATAGGTTAATGGTTAAAAATGGCTTTTATTTGTGGTCTTTTGATAGTATAATATTAGAGACTAAAGGTAGAGTAGTATAATAATGAGTATACTAATTATTAATTATCTTATGGGAATACAAGGAGGAGCATAAATGACGTACAAAGAAAAGTATAAAAAGTGGGTTAATTCTAGCTTTATAGACTTAGAATTAAAGAAAGAATTAGAACAATTAGCAGATGAAAAAGACATTGAAGATAGATTTTACAAAGACTTAGAATTTGGTACCGGGGGTCTAAGAGGGGTAATTGGTGCAGGAACAAATAGGATGAATATACATACTGTAGGCAAAGCTACTCAAGGATTAGCAGATTACTTAAACAGAAAGTACAAGGAGCATATATCCGTTAGTATAGCCTATGATTCAAGAAATATGTCAAAGGAATTTGCAGAGGCGGCGGCAGAAACTCTTTGCGGTAATGGAATTTTTGTTAATTTATTTGAACAGTTAACACCTACACCAATTTTGTCTTATACTGTTCGTGAATTAAAAAGTAAAGCGGGTATTGTTATTACTGCATCACATAATCCTAAACAATATAATGGATATAAGGTTTATGGAGATGATGGTGGGCAAGTTACTGACGAAGCTGCAAAAGAAATTATAACCTGTGCAGAGAACATAAAAGATTTTTCAGAAGTAAAAACTATGGAGTGCAATAAAGCAAAGTCTAGTGGAATGCTGAAAGTCATTGGTGAAGATCTCTATTTATCTTATATTGAAAAAGTTAAGAACTTAACTATGAGAAAAGATTTAGTTAAAGAACATGCCAAGGATTTAAAAATAATTTACACACCTATTCACGGCTCTGGAAACATACCCGTGAGAAGAGTTTTAAAAGAATTAGGCTATGAGAATGTATTTGTTGTAAAAGAACAGGAAATGCCAAATGGGGATTTTCCAACAGCACCATATCCTAATCCGGAAGAACCAAAAGTATTTGAGCTAGCCTTAAAAATGGCTGAGGACATTAATCCAGACATTATTTTTGGAACAGATCCTGATTGTGATAGGATTGGAGTAGTAGTTAAAGACAAAGAAGGTGAGTACAAAGTTCTCACAGGAAATCAAATAGGTGTATTATTAAGTAATTATATTTTAAGCTCATTAAGTGAAACTAATCAGCTCGCTAAAAATGCTGCCATAATAAAAACTATTGTTACTACGGATATGGTAGAGAGCGTTGGGAAAAAATATAATGTTGAAGTGTTAGACGTGTTAACAGGATTTAAATATATTGGAGAAAAAATTAAAGAGTTTGAAAAGTCCGGTGAAAAAGAATTTATATTTGGATTTGAAGAGAGTTTTGGTTATTTAGCGGGGGATTTTGTAAGAGACAAGGATGCAGTTATAGCAGCAATGCTAATTTGTGAGATGACCCTTTACTATAAAAATAAAGGCATAAGCTTGTATGGTGCTTTGATGGATATTTATAGTGAACATGGATACTATGAGGAAGGCCAAGTTTCCATAGAACTTAAAGGAAAAGATGGTGCAGAAAAAATAGATAATATATTAGAACACTTAAGGCATTCAATGAACTGCTTCATAGGAAATAACAAGATTGTGAAGAAAATGGATTATAGAGCTGGACTTGAAAAGGATTTAATTGAAATTAATGAGAAAATAATTAAGTTGCCAAAATCAAATGTATTAAAATTTGTTTTGGAGGATGGATCTTGGTTTGTAGTTAGGCCTTCTGGTACAGAACCGAAAATGAAGATTTATTTATCTGTTAAAGGAGTTTCATTAGAAGATGCATGCCGAAAAATAATTAGTCTAAAAGAAAATGTTATGTTAGTAGTTGATGAAGCATGCATAAATTAAAAAATACTTATACCAAATCATAATTTTCATTAACATAACTCTATAGGGTTTGCAAATTACCCAACATACTATATTAATAGTAGTAGTAATTGTAGCATAAATATTTAACATTAGTAGGAAGGTGTAATGAGCATGAATAATAAAACGTATTTTTCAGAAAAGTTATCCACCGTTCTTTTTTTAGAAATAAAAAAGAATAGCAAAATTAATGATTTTATGATTTCGGAGGATATATATTTTCCGGTAAGAACAAATGAGATAATTGAAAAAGTAAAGAAAAAAGAAGATTTTGATAATATACCAGTTAACCTATTCGTAGAGGGAATGTTCTATGTTTTAGGGGCAGATGAATTTTTTAAATACAACGCAGAGTATAAAAAAATAATAAGTACTATTGCAAATTCAATGGGATTTATTAAAGGTGTGGTTTTTAAGGAAATTCAAAGTGAAAAGTATGAAGAAGCATATATTATGTTAAAAGGATTATTAAGTATAGAAGAAAATGAAGAAAATTACGATAAGATTTTTCTATTAGTGGATAGACTAAGAGTAACTAATGATATGTTTAAAGGCGAAGAACTAAAGCTTATAGAAAAAGCTAAGAATATTGCTAATTACAGTAGTCCATATCTATATGAAGCATTAATTTATAATAGTGAGGGTAACTCTGATTTAGCATTAATAGCTTTGAGCAATTATCTTATAAATGGCGGAGAACAAACCTCGGAGGTTATGGATCTTAAAA
>CALJTN010000027.1 GCA_937976175.1 uncultured Clostridiaceae bacterium
TGTTTGGTAAGTTTATACTAAAATAAGAATAATAATTTATAGCTCCAATAATAAAAAAACAAACTACTAGATAGAAAAATTTCCTGTTTATTGTAAAATACATTATAGCTAAAAAAGATGCAGTTATAACTGCACCTAAAATAGGGTTACCAATTAAGATTAAGCAAGTAAAGCATCCCATAAATATTGTTATTGCATAATACACTAAGGGTCTAACCATAATAAATTATTTCACTTGAAAATTTATTTATTAAAAAGAACATATTAATTTGTCCCATCCTTTTCTACTTCTATTATAATTTCAACATTATGGATATTAGGAATTGCATGGATGTGTTTTACATGAGGTATTCCAGCTTTATTTTTTATCTTAAAATAATTACAAGTAATCTCTTCAGCTGCTTTTTCAGATAAATTATTATAATTAACAAAGTATTCTTCTTCTGGCATATCTAAAAAAATTGTGTTACTTCCTATTACCTTTGTTTCAAATATATTTTCAAGCATTTTCACACCTCCACAATTTTATTTTATCCAATAAATATTGAAATTAATCAGGGTGTTTTTTCTTATTCTTCATTTCTCTAACACTATTGGAGACTTCTTTTCCACTAGAATATAATCCTGATGCACTCATTCCCATTATTAATCCTGTAATTATTCCATTTTTAATATCCCCGTTATTTTCAAATACCACTCCAAAAATAACTCCAAGTAAAGTAGATGTTAAGGGAGCAAATTTTTTGGGAAGTCCTGCTTTTTTTATCACGTCCACTAACATGGTTATTATGGGTATAATTGCAATACCTTTATAATCATAATTCATAATAAACCTCCAATCACATAATTATACTTATATATTTATATGACTGCAGGTTTATATTATTTACCATTTTTTTGTTACCAACCTTAATTTTTAGTAGTATACCAAATATAGAATAAAGCTACTTTGAAGTAATAAATTTAAAATTATTACCATATAAGAAATTTTATTTTTTAAAAAGTGCTTTTCGCATAATAATGTTAAGCTGAATACATTTTGATATAAAGCGAAAACAGCCAAGCTTATATGTTGTAAATTTATAGTAATGAACCTAGATATATAAGGTAGCGCTAAGAAATATATAGCAGTAATTATAAGAGAATTTTTAATAGAAACTCTTTTTATATAGCTGTAGTCTATACTCTTAGTATTTTGATTTGTATTCCTATTTTGTAATAGAATTGAAACACCACAACAGGGTATAGTTATAAAGTTCAAATACAAAGCACCAATTAGGGTGAATGGTAACTCACCCCTAGTAACCAAACTTACTAATATTATAAGGACTTCACTTAGACCTACAGCACTTAGAAATAATCCTAGTTTTCTCAGATAGCTAATAATTTTTTTACTATGCTCCACTAAATTAATTATTTCACTAAAACTATTCTCTTGTAAAAACAAACTTGAAAGTTTTTTTACTACGTTACTACATTCACTTCCTACTGAAATAGACACGCAAGAATTATTAAGATATTCTAGATCCGTCAATGTATCTCCTATTGAAGCTACGGAATGACCTTTATAGTTTAAAGAATTAACAATTTCACTTTTGTGTTTGGGAGAAATTTTAGAGAAAATACTAACACTATCAATATTTTTTTCAAATTCTTCTTTGCTCATGTAATCAATTTCTATGCCCGATAAAACCTGCTCTTGTTTATGTGTAATTCCTATGATTTTTCCAAAAGCAAGAGATGCCAATTTATTATCTTCTTCATCTATAATAGGTCTAATATTCATATCCTGACATATTTTTATGGCTACATAGGAGCTTTCCTTTATTGGATTTTCAAAGCCCATTAACCCTACAAAAACTAGATTACTTTCAATGTTTTCATCAACGCTAGGTTCATAATTAAAGTTTCTATATCCAAGCCCTATGACATTATACGCTTTATTAGACATTTCTATATGAATATTTATAATGTTTTCAATGTCAGTATCTTTAATCTCTTTTTCTACACCATTAATTAATATATGAGTGCATTTATTTAGCAAACTATCAAGAGTACCCTTTACATTAGCTCTATATCTATCCTCAATCTTATTTACAACAGTTTTAATCCTTTTATAGGAATCATAAGGTACTTGGAAAACCCTCTCTTGCTTACCCTCTAACTTGTCCCGTTCTACAAAGGCTTCATTGCAAAATTTAAGAATAGCACATTCTGCCAAATCATCAATGGAATTATTATTGCCTATCTCTGATTTAGCATCATTGCAAAGCAATGCTATGTTCATTACTCTCTCTATATCACCTTCAATTGTAATGCTCTGATTTTTAACGTCAATAAGCATATTATCACAATAAATTTCTCTAAAAATAAGTTTATTCTCCGAAATAGCTCCAATTTTCTTTGTAAATATTGCAGAGATATTTGATAAGAAGTACATAGTTGAAATATTCTTTATGAATATATTTTTCTTCTTAAATTGTACAAATATAACATAAAAAAATAAAAATATTATTATAATAAAAACTGGTGGATTAAGTGCCATAGAAATATATATAAGTGAATTTATAATTTCATAAATATGATTTTTTTTATAAAGCATAAAAGCTAAAGTAACTGCCATAGCTATTATATTAATTATAGACACCTTATTTACCATTTTAATTAAACTCTTGCTAAAAACACCATTGTCATTTTTATGTTCAAGTAATACCTTTATAATCTTCCCAATTTGCGTATTCATTCCCGTAGCAATAACTATGCCCAGTCCAGAACCTTCAGTAATGATAGACGATTTAAAAACTACATTTTTAATTTCGGAAAGATTTATAACTTCGCCCTCTATCTTCATAGAGTATTTTTCCACTTCATATTTTTCACCTGTTATAGCAACCTCTTTAACCTTAATATCCTGAGACTCTAATATCCTAATATCTGCCGGAACATAGCTATCCTTTTCTAAAAAAACTATATCTCCAACTACCATTTCCTCACAAGATATTTTACACACTTTTCCGCTTCTTATTACATATGAAAAAGGGGTGTTTAAATTATCAATTGATTTTAAATTTTTTCCTTCTTTATATTTCCCATTGATTAGGAATATGACGCTAATTATCATTAGAAAAGCTACAATGTATGCTATATTGTGCAATTTATTATAAAATAGCATAGCTATAAAAGATAACCATAGAAGAACCCACAGTTGTTTTATTTCATCAACAATCAAAGTTAGAAGATTTTCAGTTTTAGGCTTTAAAATAACATTTTCTCCATAAGTTTCTCTCATATGCTTAATTTTACTCTCAGTTAATCCAAAACTAATGTCTGAATCTAAAATTTGCACTACCTTTGTCATTGTTTTTCCATACCATTGTTTCATATTGTTAACCTATCCTTTTGCATTTTTTATCCATTATAATCTTCGTGCAATAAATAGGAGACTTTAGCATAAATAGCTAAGGTCTCCGTAATTTTAAACCCTAATTTAATTATATCAAAAATTCAGTTTTTTGCATACTAACATTCAAAACCTCATTATGATAACTTTAGTAGTCATACTTACAACAATGTCTGCGATGACGTCTGCGACATTTCCTACGATTATTTATAATAATTGTATTACAACAACAATCATCGCCATAACCATAGCTACCATCACATAGTAATAGTAATGCTATCCACCAACAACACATATATATTTCCTCCTCCCTGAAGGTAAATATTCTCACTCAAACTTTCTTCTCTTAAGCTCTTTTATTAATACTTCTTTTGTTAATATATAATATTACCCTTATTATAAAAAGGTTCCAACTAAAAATTAGAAATAAAAAAATAACAGAATCTATCATCTGTTATTTTAATTATTTTTCTATTTTATCAGTGAATTGCTTTTAGATTTTCCCCATTCAATTTCTTCATTGGAATAAATATACATTCCTTGTCCGTCTCTTTCATCATTTTGCCACTGCCCTATATATTTTTCTCCTTCTGTCCAAGTATGGATTCCTTCACCATGTCTAAGTCCATCCTTCCAGGCGCCTACATATGTATCTCCATCCGGCCATATGCAAATACCTTGTCCACTTTTTTCACCGTTGTCCCAATTTCCTATATATTTTTCACCATCTGGCCAAGTATATATTCCATATCCATGTTTTTCATCATTACTCCACTCACCTATATATTTTTCTCCGCATGCAAAGGTAAGAGTTCCCTGTCCGTGCATTTGGTCATTTTTCCAAAGACCTACATATTTACTTCCATCTCTATAAGTAAAAGTGCCTTCACCATGCTTTTTACCGTCTAATCTTTCTCCTTCATAGATTCCTCCGTGAACATGTTCTGTTTTAGGGATTACTACATTATGTATTTTCACTTTATTCAAACTTTCTTTACTGCATTTTATGTTTTTCATATTCCTATCACTCCTTTGTTTAGGCATGTTTGTTAAATCAGCACTTGCTGTGCTGTATTATTGGCCACTTCTGAAATGTGGTTAAATTGATTCTTTCATACTTTTTCTTTAATATACTATACCACAGTTCTTTAAATATTAGTTAATGTTTTTTTGCAAAATAAAAACCTATAGGAACTAATTCCTATAGGTAACTTTTATTAGATAATATTATCTTTGAAATCCTCTATTGTTTTGTTGTTTTTTAGCTCTTCTACAATCAGGACATCTTTGTGGCTCATTTTCGAACCCTTTTTCTTTATAAAATGCTTGCTCACCCTCAGTGAATACAAATTCTTGTGAACAATCTTTACATACTATAGTCTTATCTGTCATTTAAACATTTCTCCTTTTTAATTATATTAAGATTTAAGATCTGATTTACTTTATATGCCTAAAAAGGTAATGTTTTAATCATATTAAATCTTTATGTTGTTGATTTTTATAATCTCAACTCATTTAGAATAACATATATATCATTAATGTGCAATACTTTTCTTTAAATACTTTTGAAAAAACACTAAATATTTACTATTTATTACTTACTGTTTCGCGCCAAAGTTAAATTAATAGTTTCTTTAACAAAATCAATAGCTTGTAGCTTACTATGACCCTTATGTTTAATTTCCTCTTGGCCTTTTCTCGCTATCGCCCTATATGGATATTCTTTCTCATTATTTTCTACGACTTCTATTTCATAACCTCTATACTCTTCCATATTTCACCTCTTAATATTTATTTTAAGTGTTGTTCATAATTATATACTTTACATGTATTACTTAAAACTAAGCTATAATGTTATTATATCACATATTAAATAATTTGAATATTCTTATATTGAAATTATCTAGTTTTAATTTTTGTTCCTAGAAAAGCTAAGTTTATAGATTATTATGTTTCTTTTTTACTACTTTTAATCTAAAAAAATCTTCTCTTTCTTTTTCTTCTAAAACTTCTGTAACAAACTTCACTATTTCCTGAAATTTAGGAATCTGTATATTTTGAAGCGCATTTGCTCTTTTTTGAGTTTTCTTTACTTCTAGGGCTAATCTGTAGACAGCATTCTCTACTTCTGCTAGCTCATAGGTTAAATATTTTACCTTGTTAAACTCTTTCATTGCCTCATCAATAGCAGCACTACTTCTGTAAAATCCATATTTCGGTTCAATTTCTTTTCTCTCGAAAATAATTTTAGGAACTTCTACACCCATAACACTTTTAAACAAAATTTTATAGTCCTTTGCTTCTTCTACAGTCATAGCTATATCTTCTATATTTATTATTCCGGAATTTATGTTTGCAGATTCTAGGGCTTTATATGCTTTTGAAAAGGTTATATTTACCTCCCCTTGAAGTTCATGAGCTTTTGATACATAAGACATCATTTCTCTTATAAGTACATTTCTTTTTTTATCTAGTAACTCAAAACCTTTTTTAGAAAAGGCCAGTGAATTTTTAGCAGCTATTAAAGTAGCCTTAGTTGGTGCAAAGTTTTCCATACTACTTCACCGCTTTTTTATAGTATTCATCTAAAATATTAGGTGAAACTCTGTCTAGCTCATTTTTAGGAAGTATACCTAGAACTTCCCAAGCTAAATCTAAAGTTTCTGCCATGTCCCTATTTTCATCATAATCCTGTTTTAAAAACCTTTCTTCAAAAGCTCTGCCAAAGTCCATATATATCTTATCTATTTCTGAAAGCTCATCTTCTCCTATAACTTGAGCTAGTGATATTACGTCTTGGACTTTAGAGTAAGCTGCAAATATTTGATTTGATACATCCCCGTGATCTTCTCTAGTAAACCCTGAACCAATACCATCTTTCATAAGCCGAGATAGTGATGGAAGGCTGTTTATTGGTGGATATATGCCTCTTTGCTGGAGCCCCCGACTTAGAACAATCTGTCCTTCAGTTATAAACCCTGTAAGATCTGGTACTGGATGGGTTATATCATCATTAGGCATTGTTAATATAGGTATTTGTGTTATACTACCTTCTTTACCTTTCATCATACCAGCCCGTTCATATAAAGAAGCTAAATCTGAATATAAATATCCTGGATATCCCTTTCTACTTGGCACTTCTTCTTTTAATGAGGAAAGCTCTCGAAGCGCTTCGCAATAATTAGTCATATCTGTAAGTATTACAAGTACATGCATACCTTCTTCAAAGGCCAAGTATTCTGCAGTAGTTAAAGCACACCTTGGTGTTATGATTCTCTCAACTATAGGGTCATCTGCTAAATTTGTAAACATAACTACCTTTTCCAGTACTCCTGCTTCTTCAAATCTTTTTTTAAAGAAGTTAGCATCATCGTATTTTATGCCCATAGCCGCAAACACTATACAAAATTTTTCAGATTCCTCACCAGAAACTCTTGCTTGCCGTACAATTTGTGCTGCTAGTTCATTATGAGCCATGCCGCTTCCGGAAAATATAGGAAGTTTTTGCCCCCTTATTAAGGTAGCCAGGCAGTCTATAGATGATATTCCTGTTTGTATATAGTTTCTAGGGTATTTTCTAGCTACAGGATTCATAGGCCTTCCGTTTACATCATATTTTTTGGGGGAATAAACCTCTCCCCCATTATCTCTTGCATGTCCTATTCCGTTAAATTCTCTTCCTAATACATCTTTTGTAATTGCTATTTTAAAGGATTCACCTTTGAAGTGTACTGAAGTATTATCTACTGCCATGCCAGTTGTTGTTTCAAAAACTTGTATTATAGCCTTATCTTTATATATTTGAACCACCTTGCCCTTTTTCTTAACCTTTCCATCCACCAATATATCAACAATTTCGTCGTAGGCTACATCTTTCACATTTGAAAGTATAATTAAAGGACCTTGGACTTTATTTAACATCAAGTATTCTCTTTTCATGCTCCACCGCCTTACTAATATTGGTAGGTAATTATAACTTTCTACCTTACCTATACTTTTCTACAAGTTCATTGAAGTAATTCGCTAATTCACCTTCTAAATTATCTATAAGCCAAGGCTTATTATTGGGTATAGTATACTTCATTTTATAAATTTTTTCCATTAACTCCTTATTTATCATAATGGAAATTGGTATTCCAATTTTTACAGCCTTGACCCCATTATCATAAAAGGCTTCTATAGCTTTAAGCATCTTATATTGCTTATCTAATGGTACATAAGTATCTACCGCATTGTAAGCATTTTGTTGCAAAAATGCAACCTTTAGGCATTTTGATACTTCAATAATTAGCCTTTGTTCATCCGGCAGCACATCCTCTCCTACCAGTTTAACTATTTCTAGAAGCTTACTTTCTTCATATAAAAGTTTAAGCATCTTTGCTCTTAAATCCATCATATCCTCAGCAACATTTTCCTCATACCAATCCTCTAAAAGTGGTAAATACCCACTATAACTAGATAACCAATTTATTGCAGGATAATGTCTTGCATAGGCTAACTTTTTATCAAGACCTAAAAAGGCAGAAACGAATCTTTTAGTATTTTGAGTAACAGGTTCTGAGAAATCTCCACCAGCAGGCGACACTGCCCCAATTACAGTAACAGAACCTTCGCTGCCGTTTAAGTTCTCTACATAGCCTGCTCTTTCATAAAACTCTGCAATCCTTGATGGGAGATAAGCTGGATATCCTTCCTCAGCAGGCATCTCCTCAAGTCTCCCTGATATCTCTCTTAGAGCTTCTGCCCATCTTGAAGTGGAATCAGCCATTACGGCAACGTGATATCCCATATCCCTAAAATATTCTGCTATAGTTATACCTGTATAAATACTTGCTTCTCTCGCAGCTACAGGCATATTGGATGTATTTGCTATAAGCACAGTCCTATTCATAAGGGGTAACTCTGTTCTAGGGTCTATAAGTTTTGGAAAGTCTTCTAGAACTTCTGTCATTTCATTTCCTCTTTCTCCACAACCTATGTAAACTATAATATCTGCATCAGACCACTTTGCAAGCTGATGTTGGGTCATAGTCTTTCCAGTGCCAAACCCTCCTGGAATAGCGCAAGTTCCCCCTTTAGCTAAAGGGAAAAACATATCTATTATTCTTTGTCCCGTAATAAGAGGCTTAAAAATAGTTTTTTTATCTTTTACGGGTCTTGGCTTTCTGCAAGGCCAGTATTGGTAAAGTTTAAGTTCATAAATTTTTGACTCCTGTCTTAACTTGATTACAGTGGTTTCTATATTGTACTCCCCATTCTCCTTTACTTCTATTACAATTCCAGAGACTCCCGGTGGAACCATTATGTTGTGTATAATTGATTCAGTTTCTTGAACCTTTGCATATATATATCCTTCTTTTATTTCGTCTCCAATGGCAACCGTCATGTCCACATACCAAAGTTTTTCTTCATCAATAGAAATTAGACCTATGCCCTCTGGTAAGAATCCATCAGACATTTCATTTATTCTCTCTAAAGGCCGCTCTATTCCATCGAATATACTTCCCAGTATTCCTGGCCCTAGTTTAAGAGAGAGAGGACTTCCTGTAGAAATTACAGGTTCATTTATCTTAAGGCCACTAGTCTCCTCATAAACTTGGATAGTTGCACAGTCTTCTTCCAATATTATAATCTCCCCAATGAGCTTTTTAAACCCTACCATAACCATTTCTCTCATTTTAAAACCGCTCATATGCTCGGCTTTTACAACTGGTCCATTTACCCCTATTATGTTTCCTTCCATTGTTTCTCCCCCTTGATACATCAGTGGACTGTTAAGCTAGCATTTCCATAACCCTAATTCCAATTACTTCCCTACTTTCTTGTAACTTAGAATCTATACTATTATCTATTTTAAATTTGCCTTCAAAATCTTTTAATATTACACCTCCTATGAAGTCTTCTTCTGAAATTCTTATTTCAATATTTCCAAGGCAATACTCACTCTGAATAACTTTAATTTCGCTTTGGAATTTTTCACAATCCCTTTTTAGCAATATAATATAGTAACTTCCTTTATCTATTCCCTGAAAAGTCTTTTTAAGCGTATCTACAAAATAGGACCTGTACCCCTCAGAACAGACAAATCCCACAAGCTTTTCACGTACATTTTCTAAGGCATCTTGAATTAGCTTATCCTTAAGAAACAACATTTCTCTTTGCTTATTAAGTCTTTCTTTTGCAACTATTTCATTGGCTTTAACATTAGCTTTCTTTACAATTTCTCTTTGAAGACTCTTCCTAAGCTCTTCTATTTTTTCTCTCTCTACGTTAATTTTTTTTTCAGCATCGTAGCTGAAGGCTTCTAACTTCTCTTCTTTTTCTTCATTAACCTTGTCATATATTATCTTAGAAAATAAACTTATTTTATCTTCAATGGTAGTCATAATAAACCCTCCTGCAAATCGTTATCATTCCAGTATACTCATTATATCTTAAGTCCTATAGCCTCTCTAACATATTTCATTATAGAGTCACTTTCCTTACACCAGCCATGCCTATCTGGAATCTCTACTAAGAGAGGCCTTTCTCTCCCCAGCTTTATTTTGCTTACCTCATCCCGTATTAAAATAGCAATTTTCTCTGTTATTATTATTATTCCTATTCCCTTATCATTTTTTAGTTCTTGAATTTTTTCTATTATTTCTTCTCTTTTATGAAGAACCACGCTTTCTATACCTGCCATTTTCATACCTACAGCGGTATCTACATTATCACTTATTAAATAGCTTTTCATAAGATTTCTCCTAAGTACTATAATTTTGAAAGTATCATTATGGATATAATAAGCCCATATATAGCAATACCTTCTCCAAGACCAACAAAGATAAGCGTCTTTCCTAGTATCTTAGGGTCTTCGGATACCGCACCTAAGGCTGAAGACCCAACTGCACCCACTGCGTAGCCTGCACCAATAGTTGCAAGCCCTGTAGAAAGACCCGCTGCTAAATACCCAAGTCCAGCAGCAGGGTTCGCTGCCACCGTTCCTGCTGCATGAGCTACACTTGGAATGTTTACCACTAGGACTCCGGTTATAACTGGTATAAATACACCTAAATTTATTTTCAGTGCTTTTTTAACCCTTTGTTTTCCTTGCACATCTATTTTACTTTGTGAAACAACTCCATAAGTAATAGTAACTATAACAACGCAAAATGTTAACATTAATAATATAGTCATAATTTTATTCCTCCCTCTAATATCTCTTGCATATAAACTTGCACACTTATTAATTTCATATAATCCGCATTTTCCATATGTGTTATTTAAATTTAACCTGCACAGGATTAAAAACAACACCATTGCCCTCATAGTACTTACTAAACAATTCATAGTATTGGAGCCTAAGCCCTTGTATAAACACAATTAATCCTTCAAGGCAAATAATTACTATATTACCAATTATCAATATTATAACTGAAGTAACTCCACTTTTAGTCATGGAAGCCATAGCTGAAAAAGCAACAAAGAGACCAACGTGATTTAAGGCAAACGCACCCACTCTTATAAATGAAAGTGTATTAGAAAACATAGACAATAGCGTTTCTACTACCTCAAAACTTGATTCTATAAAATAGTCCTTAGCTCCCTCTTCAAACAATACCTTTTCACCCAAGAAAATATTAGCTAACGGCTCTTTTAATAGTATTATTAATAAAAAGAAAATAAAATATATTATCCATATAACTGGTGGTAGTAGGGACCTCTTGTAGAATATAGATGCTATTAGTGTTAACGCTCCAATATAGAACATAAACCCAGCTAGTCCTTCTTTTCCAAAAATCCCACGCTTTATATCCTTTCTTCTTACACTGTTGGTAATACCTAGAATAAATCCAAAAATTAAGAAACCACATCCCAAAATTATAGCGCCGATTAATATATCACTTATATCTTCCATTGGCCTAATTAATAGGGCATTAATTACTTTCTCAGAACCAAATACACTTCCATATAGGAATCCAAAAACTATAGAACTTACTCCAAGCCTTTCAAGAACACCACCTAAATTAACTCTATTCATCATATTTCTTAGCACAAAACCTGCTAAAAGCAGTACCAGCCCTTGTCCAACATCCCCAAACATGGCACCAAACATAAGGGTATAAGTTATTGCCAAAAACATAGTAGGATCGATTTCATCATAGCTAGGAACGCCATACATGCCAACCATGCTCTCAAAAGGCTTGAACAACTTATTGTTTATAAGCATTGTTGGTGGAGTTATAGCTTTATTAGTTATTTCATCGGGATCTTTTATAATAAGCAATATCCTATCACCAAAACTCATTAATAACGTATTAAGGCTTATGATAAAACTTTTAGGCATCCAAGCTGAAAGATAAAAAAATTCATTTGTACAGGCCGCACTCTTTTTAATTTCTCCAGACTTCTGTTCAAGTTCATAACTATTCTCTAGTTTTCTCACGATTTTATAATTTTTCTTTAGGAAATCACTAAGTTCTTTTTGAGTTTTCTCTATAGCTTGTTGTATATAAGTTATTTCTTGATGCACAATTACTACTGCTTCCCTTGGAATACCTGTGTAATGATTAGGTATTAGAATTTCCTCACAGTTTGCAGAATTAAAAATTCGTTCTGTTTCTGCTAGTAAAAGCATTGGGGTAAATGCTATGAATATAACAAAATCTTTTTCCTTATAGACTGCTTCAATTACAGAGGGTATATTTTCATAATTAGCTTTTAATTTAAGCATGTTTGGTGTGGGCACTTTGTATAAACACACTTTAAAATTTTTCATAGCAGTAATTTTTTCAATGGGAAGAGATACATTTTTTAAAAATCCTAGAGCCTCATATGTATTTTTAAGATATTGCTCTTTTTCCTTTAAATCCTCAAATTTTTTATATAAAAGCTTATACTCGTGATAGACTTCTGATAACTGTTTTTCTATAGAATCAAAATCAAAGGTCATCTCGCACATATTCTCCTCACTTATGCCAAAGGCCTTTTGAGCCTCTATAAGATTCTCCATATGTTTTAAGCTTATACTGTAGTCTTTATCATGCAAATACGGCCTTATATAGCTTACATCCATTAAAGCCTCTATATTATCTGCGGAGGTTTTCAATACAAAGTCTGATGAATTTATTTCTTGCAAAGCATTTACTGGTTGGATATAGCCTTCTAGTGCTAACATTTTAGTTAATTTATCAAAATCTGTAATGGGTCCAACTAAATTAACCATATGCATTTTTTCTATAGACACAAAATCACCTCCTATGATCCTTTAGGTAGCCAAAAATTTATAACGTGACAGAAATATAATTTATACCTTCTTTCATATTAATACTGTATCTTTTTTGCTCTATTATTGATATAACGTCTCTCATTTCAATCCTATAAACCATAAGATAACTGATAACCATGCTGATATTAGCTTTATTTTCTCTTAGAAATTTTTTAAAGTATTTTTTTTCAAATTCCCGCTCTTGTTTTTCAATTAAATTAGAATCATCCTTTTCATAAATAGGTGCATATAGTGTTTTCCTTATAAGACTGTGGAAGTCTATCATGCTATTTGTATAACAAAGCTTTCTTAGCTTTTCCTTGGAAAGCTTAGATCCATGATATATAGTATAGTTAAACAGTTCTTCAGGCGGTATCTTGTAAAAAGTCTTTCCTCTATATATCCATCCTAGATTTAAAAGATCTGCTTCTAATCCTATTATGTCATACCCAACTTTTTTGTTTTCATTGTCTAAATGCTTCAGTTCTTTTCTAACGAAAGCGAAATAAACAAAATCCAGTTCTGTTTCAATCCTAAACAAGCCTTTTTCACTTGTGCCTTTAGCTAGATTTTTTAAACTCTTATAATATATACTCCCTTTTAGCCCGTCTATTACCTGTTCTACGTTTTTTAACGCTAATAAATAATCATAATTTATTGTATTTAAGGAACTTCTAGCAATTAATTTACCTTCGATTTCCTCCCTACTACGTCCCAAGTATTTACCTCTAATAATCACTTTTAAATCTTCTATTTCCCATCTTACAAATAAAGCCTTTATGAGCTTCTTATATCCACCATGAAAATAATTTATAAATTTGCTATAAATGCTTATGTAGTGTCTATCTAAAATAATCTCTAAATTACCCCTATGAATGTTCTCTAAGTCGTATGCTACTAACAGCTCTCCATAGTTCGTTTCCTCTTTTAATACTTTAATAGTACTTTTAAAGTCTTTACATTTTAGAAGTTTCAGATATTGTTCTTCCCTAAGCATTTTCCCCATCATTGCCTTTACTTTAGAGTTTACGGCACTAAACTTAACAACGCTCCCCATATACTTTTACTCCTATAGTGAATTTATTATTATATTAAATACTTCATCTACTATTTCTAATTTATTGCTTTGATATTTGATATTGATATCATTTAACTCTTCTTCTTTTTCTTTTCCTATGGTTTCAGCTCTGCACTTTGCCTCGCCTATTTTCTTATTACTTATATCCTTTTTAATGTTTTTAGACTCTTCTTGCCAGCTAAGATTCATATGCTTTATTATGTTTTCAAGTTCCTCTTGTTTTTCTCTTAACATTTCCTCAATACCTGTTCTATAACTTTCAGCATCTTTGTCTATACTCATTATTTTATTCATTATGAATTCCACAACATCACTCCCAATATTTTATTAATAATACATTTTAATGTCTTTATTCCATAATTATGAATAATGCTCGTCCTCTTATTATATTACCTTAAAAGCATAATGTCGAAAGTTATTTTGGGCATAATATAAGCATTTAGTAATTAATCTGAGTGTTATCTCGATATATAACATAAATACCTAACATTACCTGTGTTTATCTCTTAGATCTATGTTTAAGAACCTAAATAATTTTTCTTTTTATTACCTAACCCGTGTAGTATAATTAAATACTGTGGCAAAAACACTAATGAAGGAGGGTCCTTATGAAAAATAACATAAACGAAATTGAAGATAGCATCTTAAACTATCTTTATGAAAATAGAACTGCATCACCTCAAAGCATAGCAAAAATAAAGCTAGCTATTAATCTAGGCAATGGTAAAGGTGATCTTAGGTCATTTAAGTCTTCTCTAGAATCTTTAATGAAAAAGAAATTTGTAACCAAACAAGCCGTGAGAGGAAATTACAAAATTGAACTTACTGGAATAGAACATATTGAAGGAAAATAAAAAAGAGCTTAGAGCTCTTTTTTATTTACTGAAATAGTAATTATTTCTTTTACTATCTATGTGATTTTTGCCTAGCAAATTTAAATACTCTATCTCAGAAATTGCCTTTGCTTTACTAATATTTAATTCATCAACATAATTGCTAAATGGAACATAAACTTTTTGTGACCCTTCATGCACTATTAGTATTTGATTTTCTCCATTTCTTAGAGTTTCACATTTAAACTTTTCTCTTAATTCCATTTCACTAGTAAATTCATTCATAATAATATTCATTTTAAATCTCTCCTTTTTTTAATTATTTCTCATAAATTCTTTGATTGTTCTAATAAGTTTTTTCACTTCGTTGTAATATTTTATAAAAGGATAAAATAAAAACAGCTATGAGCAAAAGGCACTCATAACTGTTATGTATTACAACAAAACAAACCTTTTGCCCCAATGTGATAAGCTCGCCATCAGAAAATTGGGCAATTTTCTGAAGACAGTGCTATACTTATTCAGTATAGTCCCAATACATAAATTTATGTATTTCGGCGATTGACCCTTTCCTATAATTCTATAAATAGAACTTATAATACTCTTGACAATCGCAACCTCTATATCACATCGTATCTATATTCACTTTTTTTATTTATTATTACTATACTTAAATTTTAACAACTATCATCTATATAGTCAATCTATTTTTTATATATTCTATTCAAATCTGATTTTTTATATATTCTATTCAAAACTCATATTTTTTGTGTAATAAATATTATAGCTACTTTAATATTTATATGATTTTTGTAACACTTTTTTTAATAATCCATACTGTAATTAGTGTAATTAAATAAACGGAGGGTTAAAATGTTCTATAGAGAAATGCAACAAGATCCATCTTTTGACTTTGAAAACCCAGATATGATTAATACCCAAGAAGCGGAGAGGGCTATTTGTCCTTATTTAGGCTCAGAATGCCCCTACAGTGAAGATCAAGAACAGGCATTGGATCCCAATCTAGTAAGACAAAGACGCAGACGTAGACGTATACGTAGACATCGTCCTTATTACTATTCTCGTCCTTATCAATACCCATTCTTCCCACTATACTATCTAACATACTATCCATGGGATTATGATGAGTATTACTACTAATTACAATAAAGAGCCTCCTTTTAGAAGGCTCTTTATTTTTTCAAAAAATAAAAAGCGACCCAGATAGCATAACATTATGTATCTAGGCCGCAATATGTCGTTTTTATTGGCGGGAATATGTGTGAATCGAACACACCCATCGTGGTCTTAGCACGACAACACAGTTTTGAAGACTGGCAGGCACACCAGCACCTATCTACTCCCATTAATGTTTTCTTACCCACGGCTCAGTGCTAATTATAGCATATCTTACCGTTGTATTCAATAGCAATATGCACAATTTTGTCGAATTATTTAATGCATAATTGTCACTTAACTTTCCTTATACAGTATTCTATCATTTTCCACCCTTTTAGTTAATTTTATACCATCAAAATGTTCTAAAAGAGCTACTGCGAATTTTCGACTTGTGCCAAATACTTCTCTAGCGGTGGATGCTGATATGCTACCATTTTCTTTTATGTGATTATATACTAGTTCCTTTGAATTTTCATAGTGTTTTTTTGTAAAAATACAATCCTCAGCTATTTTTATTAACTCTTCATTATCTATAAGGGAATCAAAAACCATTTTAAAGTTCTTTTTATCCTTTTCATTTATAGATAAATCAGTATATTTAGGCGTATTATATTTTCCTTTATCATAAGCTGAAATCACTATGTTTTTTAATATTTCTTGTTCTTTTGTATATTGTATCCTAAAATCATATAAAGATACAAATTTTTCATATACTTTTATAACATTTCTCTGTTCTATGAGCATCAGTATTTCGTCATAGGTTTTTTGCTTTATATTCTTTCCAAAAATCTTATTCTTAATTTCCTCTTTTGGCATACCAGCTTTAAGTGGATTAACATTGTGGTACCTTATTAAAACTTGCTCTATTTCACCTATCTTTTGTTTTAAGAAATTCTTATGTATATATATTGTCTTATCTAAGGTTATTAGCTTAATTATTATATTGTCCTCTACCAGTGTTTGTAATTTCTCCTCTATACCTTCTTCATTTTTACCTAGTGCTTTTATAATCAAATCCGTATCTGGGTACTCCGCACTTAATTTACTAACAGTATTCTCTAAAATGTTTTCAGTTTTTCCACTTTCTTTAACTTTAAGTTCTTCAATATACTTTCCATTAAACCTTTTAGCCTTCTCAGCGGCAGGTTCAATGACAGTACCTCCAGCTATAGTATGCATGGGTGAGTAGCTTCTAAGTACATATCTATCATTTCTTTGAGCATTTATTGGTTTCTCTAATCTTAATTGTACATAAGCCCTTTCTCCTGGGGCTATTTCTTCTCTATCTAATATAACCACTCTACACAGGATTTCATCTGTTCCATGATACAATCTAACTCTTTGCCTATTAACTAATGGTTTTTTTGCACTTTTTAGGTAGTAAAGAGCACAATCTATTGAAAAAGAAGGCTCCATAATGTTTACCTTTGAAACTACATCCCCTCTTCCTATTTCGCTTAATTTTATGTTAGCTAGGTTTATAGCACATCTTTGGCCTGCCTCTCCAAATTCTTCCGATTTATCATGAATATGAATACCTCTAACCTTTGTAATCACTTTTGAAGGATATACTTCTACATTATCCCCTACCTTTAATCTTCCGCTTATTATTGTTCCAGTTACCACAGTACCAAATCCACTTACAGAAAATGCTCTATCCACAGGTAGTCTAAAATGCCCTTCCGTATCCTTAGCTTCAACTTCTTCTGTAATTTTATCTATATCATTAACTAACTCAGCTAGACCCATTTTAGTTTTTGAGGATACTGCATGAATAGGTGCATTTTCTAAAAATGTACCTTTAAACTCATCCTTCATGTCACCTTTAATCATTTCAATCCATTCGCTATCCACTAAATCAGCTTTTGTAAGCACTATGATTCCTTTTTTAACATTTAGTAGCTGTAATATTTCAAAATGCTCTCTAGTTTGTGGCATTATACCTTCATCTGCTGCTATAACTAATAGAACCACATCTATACTACTTATTCCTGCTAACATGTTCTTAATAAACTTTTCATGACCTGGAACATCAATAATTCCAGCTCTTCTGCCAGAGGGTAAATCGAAATAAGTAAATCCTATATTTATAGAAATACCTCTATCCTTTTCCTCTTTTAAAGTATCTGTCTCTCTACCCGTTAATACTTTAATTAAAGTTGTCTTTCCATGGTCTATATGCCCTGCTGTTCCTATAATAATATGCTTCATATAAGTAACATCCTCTCAAATAAAAGTATTGACATGCAAGCTATCTATAGGTTTTGCATGTCAACATCGGTTTTTATATTTTTTTTACATATTTTTAAAAGCCTCTGCAATAATTTCATAATCTTTTTCAAACAAAGTTCTAAGATCTAAGATCACTTCATTGTTATAAATTCTTACAATTATAGCTACTTCATTCATTCTCAAGGTTTCTTCTATTTGCGCTGCAGTAAAGCTTTCACTCTTTATTCTTATCACGTAGGTTTCCATTTTTTCTGTAGGCATGGAACCCCCGCCAACCATTGAATAATCACTATCTATAGTAAAAGTGAATTTATCAGTTTTATTTTGAAGCTTTCTTTTCAGCTTTTGTGCTCTTTTTTTAAGCTCTTCCTTTCCACATAAAAGCATGCTTAAGGTTGGTATATCTTTAATAGCCTCTGCTTCTTCTAAATAATGTTGCAGTGTACCTTCTAAAGCTGCTAAAGTCATCTTATCTATTCTCAGCGCCCTAGTTAATTGGTTTTTCCTCATGCTATCAACATAAGTCTTTTTACCTACTATAATTCCAGCTTGAGGACCACCTAGCATCTTGTCTCCACTAAAGGTTACTACATCTATGCCTTTTCTTATACTTTCTTGAACTGTTGGTTCATACACAAATCCATATTTAGAGTAATCTATTAGCACTCCACTTCCTATGTCTTCAAATACTGGTATATTTTTTTCATTCCCTAGCTTTACTAGATCTTCTATAGATACTTCCTCTGTAAACCCCATAATTTTAAAATTAGAAGTATGTACTTTTAATAGTACTCCTGTATTCTCACTAATGTTATCTTCGTAATCGTATAAATGAGTTCTATTGGTTGTGCCTACTTCTACAAGTTTAGCTCCGCTAAATTTCATAACCTCAGGCACTCTAAAGGACCCACCAATTTCAACTAATTGCCCTCTAGAGACTATTGCTTCCTTCTCCCTACATAAAGTATCTAACACAAGCATTACTGCAGCGGCATTGTTATTTACCACCATAGCAGCCTCTGCGCCAGTTATTTTTATAATAATTTCCTCTATATGTGAATACCTAGACCCTCTTTTACCCTTTTCTATGTCATATTCAAGATTATTATAATTCTCAGCAACGCTAATCACTTTTTCTATGGCTCCCTTTGATAAAAGAGATCTGCCTAGATTTGTATGCACCACAGTTCCTGTCCCATTTATTACTTTTCTAAGCTTTGGACTCTTCTTTTTATTTAGCAATTTAATAGAGTGGATTACTACCTCTTCTTTTGTTAAGCATTCTATTTCATTATTTAGGATTGCTTTCCTATAAAACTCTATAGCTTCCCTTAAAGAATCTAATACAAGCACTCTCATACTATTGTTTAACTGATTTTTTATTATTTCTTCTTGAAGTAGTTCGTCTACTTTAGGTAAACTTCTTAATAATTCTCTATTCATGGATTCCTCCTTGTGCTTTTTCTTAATATGAAGGACTTTTATTACTCCACAATTATATACTTATCTTGCAAAGGAATTACTTCCCCTATAATTTGTGATTTTAGTTCTAGCTGATTTAGCCTGCTCATAAGCTTTTCCGCTTCTACCTTTGTGCAAGACACTAAAAGTCCCCCTGAAGTTTGAGGATCAAATAATATATCCTCTAACCATTCCGGTATGTTCCTAAGCTCATATTTCCCATTTAAGTACGCCTTATTGTTATAACTACCTGCGGGTACTAGCCCTAGTTTTGCGTATTCCTTAGCCTCTTTTATATATGGTATTTTCTCTTTAAATAGCTTTAAGCTTATATTGGATCCCTTAGCCATTTCATAGCAGTGACCCATAATACCAAAGCCCGTTATATCTGTACAAGCACTTATCTCATGTTCCATAATGATTTCACCAGAATATTTATTTAAAGTACTCATAATCTTAACTGCAGTATTATATGCCTCTTTTGAAGCCATTTCAGCTTTTATTGCTGTATTAATTATACCCGTACCCAAGGGCTTTGTTAAAATTAGTACGTCCTGCGCGTTGCAGCCATAATTTTTAAGCACCTTATCTGGATGTACTATTCCCATAACAGATAGACCATATTTAGGTTCATCATCTTCTACAGAGTGACCCCCTATTACTATAGCTCCAGCTTCTATTACCTTATCTGCTCCACCTTTTAAAATTTCTCCGAGTATATCTATATTTAAACAATTAGGAAAACATACTATATTTAAGGCTACCGTTGGCTTACCACCCATAGCATAAACATCGCTTAATGAGTTTGCTGCTGCTATTTGCCCAAAAGTATATGGGTCATCTACCACTGGCGTAAAAAAGTCTAAAGTTTGAATAACTGCGATTTCATCACTTAATTTGTATACCGCTGCATCATCAGAGGTTTCAATTCCAACAATTAAATTTTCGCTCTCCATCTTAGGTAATTTATCTAATATCTTCGAAAGGGTCTCCGGCCCTATTTTTGCTGCTCAACCAGAGGTTTTTGAAAGTTCTGTAAGTCTCTTCTGCATCTTGGTACCTCCTTGTAGTTCTCTAGAACGCAAAATAATTATTTTACTGCTAGTATTTCTGTATTATAGCTAACAATTATTAATTGTCACTAAATCTTCAAAATAATTTTATACCATTAGCTACTTTATGTCTACCTTATCTATAAATTTACTTAAGGTCTTTTCTCCAATACCACTTACTTTCGTTAGTTCCTCTACAGACTTAAATCCTCCATTTTCTTCTCTAAATGTAATTATAGCATCAGCTTTAGCATCCCCTATCCCTGTAAGCGTCTTTAATTCTTCTTTGTTTGCAGTATTTACGTTGATAATACCCTTCTTTCCATTAGCATTTGAATCTATAGAATTACTAATACTATTTTGAAAACTTTGTATCTTATCTACATCAGCCTTTGTATGAATCACAATACAATTTTCATCATTTAGTTTAATAGAAAGATTAGTTCCACCAAGATCTGCTTCTGAAGTAATACCTCCTGCTAGTTTTATAAGATCTGTTACTCTACTGCCCTTTTTTACTTCATAAACTCCAGGCTCTTTTACAGCTCCTTTTATATCCACTTTAATATTACCATCTTCCAAACTATTAATAGAATCTGCAATAACTCCCTGTGGCTCTTTTTTTTCTTGAGTTTTATTATCTTCTATAAATATATCCTTATAATCTGCACTATCAACGGTTTCTTTTGGACTTGACATTACATATCCAGCAACTATAAACACAATACTTATGCACAAAATAGCTATTGAGCCAACTATCTTCTCTTTATTCTTCATAACTCTTCCTTATTCTCCTCTCTCCGTACTAAGCAATTACTAATTGTTTTATGTTCCTATATGGAATTATTGACAAATTTCCAAAAATACTGTCGCTAAAAAAAGTTTTTTTTGATATACTATAAATATTAAAAAAAACTGGGAGGTAGTCTATGAAGAAGTTAATCGCAATAATACTTACATCACTCTTGTTCCTTTTTAATGTAGCTCCAGCAGTTAAAGCTGAAGCAAAACCACCAGTGGTGTCTGCTGATAGTGTGGTTTTAATGGACGCTACTACAGGGAAAGTACTTTATGAGAAGAATAAGAATTCTGCTTACCCGCCAGCTTCCACCACTAAGATAATGACCACACTTCTAATCTTAGAAAAATGCAATTTAGATGATTTAGTAACAGTAAGCAAAAATGCCGAGAGGGCTGATGGTTCAAAAATATACATCTTTGAGGGTGAAATAATTTCTGTAAAAGAATTGTTATATGGATTAATATTAGCTTCAGCTAATGACTGTGCTATAGCCTTAGCTGAACATGTAAGTGGTTCCACAGAAGAATTTGCAAAACTTATGAACGAAAAAGCAAAGTCTTTAGGCTGTACTAGTACCAATTTTGTCAATCCTAATGGACTTTATGACATTAATCAGAAAACTTCTGCTTATGACTTAGCTTTAATTATGCAGGAACTTACTAAGCACGCAGAATACAAAGAAATTTCCCTAACTCCTTCATACATAATGGCAGCAACAAATAAATCTACTGAAAAACGTCCTCTTTGGAATGGTAATAAGCTAATGCATAAGGGCGACAAATACTATTATGAAGGCTGCGAAGGTGGAAAGACAGGCTACACCGTTCAATCAAAGCATTCTTACGTTGCCACAGCTAGTAGAAACGGTCAAAAACTTATAGTAGCTCTTGTACATGACTCTAAAAAAACTTTTTTTGCAGACAGTAGAAAACTATTCGATTATGGCTTTGATAATTTTGAGCTATCTAAATACTTAAGTAAGGATGATTCAGTATCAAATTTAACCTTAGAAGATGGTACCATACTTCCACTACTTGCTGCAAAGGATTTTTATATTGTTAAAGCTAAAAATTCAACTTTAACTCCAACTATTAAAACTGAGCAAAAGGATTTAAATTTTATTTCTATTAACAAAGGTGATTTAATAAGTAAAGCTATAATTACTTGTGGCGAGGACTCCTACTCCTTAGATTTATCCAGCGGAGCGGATTATACTAAAAAAAGCTCATCTCTCACCAATGTGTTTTCTAATGATGGTTCAAAGAGCAAAAAAAACTCTTCCATCTTAATAAACATAATAAAATATATTGTGATTATTTTAGCACTACTTTTAGTCTTTATGAGGGTGAAAAAGCTAATAAGAAGGAATAAATATAGGAGAGTCATAGATCGTTTAAATAATAATAAAAAGTAATATTTTAAAAGCACCAGACCTGCACTAAATTAACAATGCAATCCTGGTGCTTTTTTATATCCCACTTTCAGCTTTTAGTTTACTTACCAAATTTTCCATATCCTCTGGGAGCTTTGACTCAAGTGTAAGCTGATCACCAGTTCTTGGATGTGGAATTATTAATTTGTACGCATGTAGTGCTTGCCTATCAATATAATGGTTTTCTTCCGCTCCATAAAGACTATCTCCATAAAGAGGATGACCAATATGACTTAAGTGAACACGAATTTGATGGGTTCTACCAGTTTCTAAAGTCACCTTTACCAAATCACCGTTTTTAAACGACTCAATAACTTCATAGTGAGTTATACTTCTTTGACCATCTTCACAAACTCCCCTCTTGATACCTTCGGCGTCCGGTTTTCCAATAGGCAAATCAATAGTACCTGATTTTCTTTGCATATTGCCATGTACAACAGCCATATAGCTCTTCTCAAAAGTCTTACTTTGCATATTATCGCTACCTTGCATATCGTTGCCTTGCATATCCCTAGCTAAGGCCATATGTGAAAATTGATTTTTTGCTATTATTATAAGCCCCGAAGTATCCATATCCAGTCTACTCACTAGTCTAACAATGCATTTTTCATTTCTTTCTTTGAAATAGTACAAAACTCCATTGGCAAGAGTTCCCAAAGGATATCCTTTAGTAGGATGAACCACTATGCCTGGTCTCTTATTTATAACAATAAGGTCTGTATCTTCATATATAACATTTAAATCCATCTTCTCCGGTTCAATGTTTTGATGCTCATCTGTCTTCATATCAATTTCTATTTTATCCTTTGAACTTATTCTATGGTTTAGCTTAGCAACTTTATCATTTACACTAATTTTCCCACTAAGTCCTGAACTTTTTATAAACCTACTAGACAAATTTTCTGTAAACTTTAAATAATCCCTTACTTTCACTTCTTGTATGTTTTCTCCAACTATATAGGTTAATTTATTTGTCATACTACCCCTCTTTTTCTAGCTATTGTTTTTTACTTTCATACTTATGAATATTTAAGAATAACTATAAAAAACCTCGAGTTACTACCCGAGGTTAATATAAGGCACTATTCTACTATAGCAATTACTTCTATTTCTACTAATGCATCCTTAGGAAGTTTTGCCGCCTCAACGCAGGATCTAGCTGGTGGGTTCGTACTAAAGTATTGTGAATATACTTCATTCATATCAGCGAAGTCATTCATATTTTTTAGAAATACCATGGTTTTTACCACCTTATCCAAAGTGGTGCCAGCTTCTTCTAATATAGCTTTTACATTATCTAAAGATTGTGCTGTAGCTCTTTTTATATCATCATTTATAAATTCTCCAGTGGCTGGATTTATTGCTAATTGACCTGAAGTATATAGCAAACTCCCTACTTTTACTGCTTGAGAATACGGTCCAATAGCTGCTGGTGCATTCTTTGTGCTTATGATAACTTTCTCCATTTTTTCTCCTCCTCATAATTGTGCATTGTCCCCATACTATCCACTTTATATTATTGGTAGTGTGGCAATATTAATGCATGTATTCATGGTCTTCACCTAATAAAACTATTATATCAAAGTTTTCCTGCGTTGACGATAGAAATTCAATATTGTCTATTTTAAAATCTTTTGTTAGCGCAGTTTTTATATCTTCGCTGTTATTATACACCAGCAATTTAGTTTTAGTAGTGGCAGCACCATTTTCCGTTACCACCTTATTATAATCTTTTTCTGACAAATATATTGAAAAATCACTAGCGAGGCCCGGTTTTTTCGTACAGTTAACTACCTTTATTTTAAGCTTTGATTTATCAACATACTGTACCTTACTATCATATAATTTTGAAATAAGATTCACATTTTCAGCTTCATTATATACTAAATATGATACACCTGATATATACTTACCATCCCCTTTAATAGTGTCCATTAAAAGGTTTTCGTTCTTTATAGTAGCAAATATGTACCCATACTTAATTATATCATTGGCATCCATATTAGTTTCCACATTACTTTGAATTGCTGATAAAATGTTTGGAATCTTAATTACTATGCTCGGCTTTTTTATTTTATCCATAACTTTACCAATAAACATATGTTGATTTTCTATTCTTCCTAGGTCACCATTTTCAAAGCCAGTACCATCGTTGTTTTGTCTCCACCTAAAAAATTCCTCTGCTTTTTTACCATCTAAATGAACTGTTGTGCCCTTCTTAAAATGAATGCTCAAATTTTGTGTAGGGTCATCATAATCCATCTTTCTTGTTATGTCCATACTTATACCGCCAATAGCATTGATTACTTGCCTAAACCCTTCATAATCAATTTTGCCATAGTAATCAATTTTAACACCTAATAGTTTTTCTACAGCAGCAACTGTATAATTCACACCACCAATAGCATGTGCAGCATTAATTTTTTGATTTCTTCCATTAACCTTAATTAACATATCCCTAGGAATAGAAATCAAATCAATTTTTTTATTTTCTGCATTATAATGCGCTAACATAAGTGTATCTGTCCTCTTAGGGTCATTAACATTTGTTGCTCCAGGAGTACCTACATCCACACCCATAACAAGTATATTGCAAGATTTCCCACTTCTCCTAATCACTTCTAAATTGCTTTCATTTAGCTTTGATGACAAGTCTACTGCACTATTATTAAAACTAGATAAGAAGTAATAAAAATACCCGAAAATCAATGCAAAAACCATCAACACAAAAGTAATAGTTACAAATATAAATCTTTTATAGTTCACTATTTTCTTTGTTTTTTTCTTTTTTTTCATGCTCTCACCTACTATGTTTGCTTAATAAATAATTTCTCGCGTCAATTGTGTCTGTATGTAATAATCTGTTTTGACTTAAAACATATTTTATGGTGTCTTCAAGAGACTGTATTACTGCTGCATCTAAATTCTGCTCACTTAAACTCCTTAACTCCTCTACACCATTAAATTCTCTTAGCGGTTCTATATAATCTGCTATATAAATTATCTTTTCTAAAACGCTCATATTTTTTCTACCAGTAGTGTGATAGTAAATAGCACTTAAAATATCCTTATCTTCAATGCCCATTACTTCCCTAGCTATTATACTTCCCACTGGTCCATGCAAAATTGATGGGTCATGTAAGTATACTTCATCTAGTTGTATTTTATGATTCATAGCTACTTCAATAAGTTCCGAATCCTTCATGCATTTACCACAATCATGTACTAATCCAGCAATTCCAGCTTTTTTTGTATCTTCTCCATATTTAAGAGCTAATGCCACTGCTGTTTCACTAACACTTAAACTATGCTGAAATCTACTTTCCTTCAAATTTGTGTGCAAATATTCAAGCATTGCCTTCTCATTCCACATTTAAATCCTCCCAGGCTTCCTATTACTCAATAACTAATTACCCGCTATTTCGCTTTTATTTATATAGATGAAGTTTATTAATTATTTTATCCACCCCACTTGGAAGAAGATAATTAACCTGTCTACCCGCTTTTATATTATTTCTAATATTTGTAGAAGATATATCTATAATTGGCATATCAAGAAAGATTATTTCCTTATTAAACTTTTGTTCTATGTATTGTTTTTGGTTTAACACTTCTTTCATTGTAAAACCTGCCCTATTATAAACCACCAATTGACAACTATTAAGGATTCTATCTACATTCTTCCAATAACCTAAGTCCATTAGACTATCAACCCCGATTAAAAAATGCCACTCTATATTACTTTGAAGTTTTCTAAAAAATTCAACAGTTTCATAAGTATAACTGTTTTCTTTTCTATTTACCTCGTAATCACTTATTTCAAAGTGTGTTTCACCTTCTATTGCCCTTTTAACTAGATCATATCTAGTTTGAGCCGCTGTAATTATTTTATTAGTTTTATGTGGTGGACTTCCTGCTGGCATAAATAAAATCTTATCCAAATGCAAATTGTATAATGCTTCATAGGCAATATGCATATGACCTATATGAATTGGGTCAAAGGTACCCCCAAAAATAGCCTTTCTCATTATAACACCTTCTTTATATTATAATAAAGCGTTTTAATTAAAATAACGTAAGCTTAATACACTAAACTGATATAAGCATTCTGCTGATAAATTTTCTTGAGAACACCCAAGGAAATAATGGCATAAGCTATAATTTTACATAGAGGAAAAAGCATGTAACATTACATGCTTTTATGGCAATTCAATTTTAGGCTTTTTTAAAGACCTTTTGTACAATACACATTTACTACCAATAGCTTGAATTCCTTCACAACTTATAGCCTCACAGATCATATCCGAAGCTTCTCTAGCAGTCATACCACTATTATTTAAAACTTTAATTTTAATAATTTCTCTAGATTCTAGTGCATCTTCCACCTGCTTTAAGAAATTTTCTTCAATTCCAGCTTTTCCAACCTGAAATATAGGTTGTAATGGATTTGCAAGGGTCCTTAAATAACTTCTTTGCTTACTTGTAATCATAATATCCTCCTAGTTACATTTTTAGCAACATTCAAATAAATAATAAGTCAACATGCTAGTCTATTTTGACTTTTTATTTGTTTTCATGTGGCTTATAAGTCAACAATTATTAATAATTATTTCTTATAATAAGAATTCAAATTCAAAGTTTTGTAGTCTTACCAAATCACCGTCTTGAATTCCTTTTGCAACTAGTGCTTCAAATACTCCCTTGTTCTTTAATACTTTGTGGAAATATTTAAGAGAATCCGGTTCATTTACATTAACAGCGCTTAACAGTCTATCAACAAAGCTTCCTTCAACAACATAAGTTCCTTCGTCATCAACATTTATAGTATAAGTAAATCTCTTTTCTTCTACTATGAATTTATCTTCATCACTTATTACAAGTTCCGTAACTGGAATAGTAGTTAACATTCTAGCTGCTTCTTTCATCAAATCTTCTACACCTTCATTTGTAGCTACAGATATTTTAAATATTTTACTATTATCATATCCCATTTCATTTAGCTTCTTTTTAAAGTTTTCGAAGACTTCATCATCATATAGCATATCACTCTTATTAGCAGCTACTATCTGTGGTCTATCCCATAGCTTAACATCATATTTTTTAAGTTCATTATTTATTTTTATAAAGTCCTCTACAGGATCTCTACCTTCAATTCCTGAAATATCCACCACATGAATAAGCATTCTAGTTCTTTCAATATGTCTTAAAAAATCTATTCCAAGACCTACTCCCTCAGCTGCACCTTCAATTATCCCTGGAATATCAGCCATAACAAAACTCTGAACACCCTTTACACTTACTACTCCTAAACTTGGTTTTAAAGTTGTAAAGTGATAATTAGCAATTTTAGGTGTTGCCTTTGATACCACTGAAAGTAAGCTTGACTTACCTACATTAGGAAACCCTAGAAGTCCAACATCAGCTAAAAGCTTAAGTTCAAGCTTAACCCATCTTTCTTCTCCTGGCATTCCAGGTTCAGCAAAGTCTGGCGCTTGCCTTGTAGGTGTACAAAATTTAACATTACCTTTTCCACCTTTTCCTGCTCGACAAACTACATATTTATCACCGACGTGGGATAAATCACACATTATTTTATCACTTTCCACATCTCTTATAATAGTACCCATTGGAACTTTAATATACAAATCTTCTCCATCTTTTCCATAGCACTTAGAACCTGATCCTCTTACTCCATTTTCTGCTATGAATTTTCTTGCATAAGAAAAGTCTAGTAGAGTAGTCATATTAGCATCAACTACTAATATAACATCTCCGCCGTCTCCACCATCTCCACCATCTGGTCCACCCAGTGGCATATATTTTTCTCTTCTAAACGAAACGGCTCCACTTCCACCGTCTCCTGATTTAACGAAAATTTTGGCTGTATCAATAAACATATATTTCACCTTACCTTAGCGCATTTTCTATTTTATTTAATTTTAATCTATTACTCATCACCTGCGGTGCTGCATATTAATGACTTCAGAAGGAGGTTTACACTTCCACTGAAGTTTTCTTATTGTTGTAGTATGTATCTCTTACTTATAGCAGTTGTGGACTTTCCTTCTGAAATGTCATTAACTTAACTCTAATTTCTTAGAATATTAATCTATAAGCTATATTATTATCAAAACCACATCTATAAATTCTTAAATCATCTATTTCTATATGAATTTGTTGCCATTCATCCATCCAGCTTGTTTCACCCAACATGGCTTCATTATTAGTAATAAGTAAACTTTCCCCTAATTCATCTTCAAATATATAAATATAAATAAAGTTCATATTGGTATCTTCCAGTTCCATAAATATAGTGTTAACCAAATCACTTTTTTTATTGTATTCATTTTCGAAAATTTTATTTTTAAAATTACTAATTTCAATATCTATTTCTACTTTTACTTCATTTGCCCATAATCTTTTAATATTATTTTCAAGGCATAGTGAAAATCCATTATCTTGTAATTTATAAATTTCGCTAATAATTTCATTTTCCTTAGAAAGTCTAGTTATGTATTCCAAGGCACCTTGAGGTCTTTTCATTTGCAAATATCCATATATAACTTGTAGATCATTCATAAAATCGTGTCTTTGTTTCCTAAGTAAACTTATATAATTTTCTAATTCATTCATATCTATCCTCCGAAAGAGAATTTTAAAAAAGCACCCTTTAAGGGTGCCTTAAACTATTCAGCTATAGAAATTTCTACATCAACAGGATAAACGCTTGCTTTTTTCTTAGTTTTTCCCATTCTTTCGAATTTCACAACTCCATCAACTTTAGCGAAAAGAGTGTCATCTCCACCTATTCCAACATTGTTTCCTGGATGGATTTTTGTTCCTCTTTGTCTTACTAAAATATTGCCCGCAAGAACGAATTGTCCATCTGCACGCTTAGTTCCAAGTCTCTTAGATTCACTATCTCTACCGTTTCTTGAGCTACCTACTCCTTTTTTGTGAGCAAATAACTGAAGGTTCATAACTAGCATGGTATTCCACCTCCTCTGTTTCTACTTTTATATAGTCACCATAAGTAATTTCTATACTTTTAAGTCCAAGCATCATTGTTTCTAGTAAAACTTGACATCTATCGATATCTTCTAGAGCTACATCTCCTAAATTTAAATTAAGAAATCCATCCTCTATCTCATACTTTACTTTAACTTTTAAAACTTCCTCAATACCAATAACTGTTGTTTGAGAAATTGCTGAAATTGCTGCACAAATCAAATCCACCTTAACCTGTGCTTCTCTTGGCATAGCATGACCTTTTATTTTAAAAGAAACTATTTTACCTGAGCTTCGAACGAATTCAACTTTAACCATAATTAAGCTTCAATCTTCTCGATTTGAATCTTAGTATATGCTTGTCTGTGTCCTTGTTTCTTTCTGTAGTCTTTCTTTCTCTTAAACTTGAAAACTATAATTTTTTTAGCTTTTCCTTGTGCTAAAACCTTAGCAACAACTTTAGCTCCTTCAACTACAGGTTTTCCAACTACTAAACCTTCTTCTTTGCCTACTGCAAGAATTTGGTTTAATTCAACAGTTGTTTCAACTTCAGCATTCAATTTTTCAACGAATAAAACGTCTCCTTCTTGAACTCTGTATTGTTTTCCACCAGTAACTAAAACTGCGTACATAAAATACACCTCCTCAATCCAGTCTCGCCATCCCAGGTACATACTCTTATGTAAAGTCAAACAGATTTATGTAAATTTGTTTTTTCTATAATCAAGTATGTTTCACAACCTTGTGTGTGCGGTCTACAAAAGCCATTCTAACATATATCCATATGTTTGTAAAGCATATTTACCCATATATCTTATATGTTTGCAAATTTCTTATTTGATTTGCAAAAATTAGCGATTCTACTTTGAATTTTTCTAAGTGAGGAATAAAATTTATATAAACACTATTATCCAAAGCTCCTATTTTCCTTACAAATTCTAAAACGTCTTCCATAATATCTTTTTTATAAATTTCTTCAATTTCAATATATATATCTTTTATGCTTTGTTCCTTATTCATTTTAAAAATTTCATTCTTAATCAAAAATTGAATATAAGA
The DNA here is from genome assembly GCA_937976175.1 of uncultured Clostridiaceae bacterium. Lineage (GTDB taxonomy): Bacteria > Bacillota > Clostridia > Clostridiales > Clostridiaceae > Clostridium_AD. The sequence goes on from CALJTN010000027.1 coordinate 30,787, forward strand.
TAGCTTAACTCTACTGCTCTTTCCACCGCAATGCTTGCAGGGTTCCTCAATAAACTCGTATATAGACTTTCCACGCCTACGCCTTGCAATTTGAACCAAATTCAGTTCAGTAAAGGGATAGATTACAGTCTTATTTTTATCATCTGCAAAACCTATCCTTAGCGTTTCTAATATACTTCTCCTCACGTCTGAATCTTCAATATCAATAAAATCTATTATAATTATCCCACTTAAGTTTCTAAGTCTTATCTGCCTTGCAATCTCTTCCGCTGCCTCAATATTAGTACTTTGAGCAGTTTTTCGAAGGGTTCGACTTTTTATATTCTTTCCAGAATTGATATCAATTACATACATAGCCTCAGTTTTATCAATTACTATATTACCCCCACATTTTAATGGGATTCTATGATTTCGAAGACTGAGTATTTCTTTTTCTATTCCATAATAATCAAATAACATTCTGCTTTCATTATGAAGTTCAACTTTTACATTAATATCTTTTCGATTTTCTGTAAATTCTTTTGCGTACTTATAATCAGCTTCATTATTCATTATTATTTTAAAGGTAGTTTTATCTAAAATATCACGTAGAGTTCTATTTATTGCTCCAGCATCACTAAATAGCAAAATAGGATTTCTTGAATATTCAGCACGATTTACAACGCCTTTGTATGTTTTATATAGTGAATTAACTTCATCATTTAGAACACTCATATCTACATCAAAGGCATTAGTTCTGATCATTACTCCTATATCCTCTGGTTTATTCAATTGACTCGTCACCATATTTTCAAAATCTCTATTGTTTATTTTTTTAGAAAAACTTATGTCATTATTCATATTTACAACCACAGAATATGTACCAGGAATGCCAAAGGCATTAGTAACTTTGGCTCCCTTTTTATCTATTTCTTCTTTTAAAACTTCAACTATAATTTCGTCACCTTTTTTTATCTTTGTATTCTTAAACTTTTCATCTAGGTACATATAACAATCTTTACTATGCCCAATATCTATAAAAGCACACTTAATTGCTGGAACAATGTTTTTCACCACACCCTTATATATCTCTCCAGGGATAGGTCCAGTGCATTCTTCTTCTATAAAGCATTCCTTTAATTTGTTATTTTCCTTTATAGCTATTCTTAAAAATTCTTCTTGTCTTTCAATATATATTTCTTTCACTTTAACCCACTCCTATTTTACTAATTTTTAAAAAATTCGCTAAGAGTGACTAATTTATCGTCTTTATATGCATACATTTCTTCCCGCTGAATATCCACAAAGGCCTCTTTGTTAATAGTTTCTACATTTTCTTTCATGTAATCTGCTACTAACTGTGCAGATAAATTCTCGCGACTCCCACAAGATAAAAGCACTGAGATACTAAGTACAGAGCTATCTACCTCATATAAAAATTCATGAACAAAGTGCTTTATATTCACCATCTTTTCTCCACTTTTGCTTTTTTTAATTATATTCCATTCAGGGGCTTTACAAAGACTCTCCAAGGTTTTTTTCACTTCCGAGTCATCAGTACATTTTAGTTTAATTGTATATTTTGCTGCATCGATAATGGCCATAGCTTGTGACTGCTTTTTACCTTCTACAGGAATAACTTTTACCACATCTAAAATCTTAATGCCTCTTGGAGTGTTTGCATTCATTTTGTCCATGATAGTGTTCTCTTCTAGGTCCTCATTTAACACTACATCCGCATATTCACCTCTAGAATATACTCCTACAGACAATGGCTGTGCAATAGACACCGCCATGTGAGGATGAAAACCTTTTGAATATTCTATTGGAAGCTCTGATCTTTTGATTACTTTTTGAATAGTTCTCATTAGATCTAAGTGAGCAATAAATTTAATTTCACTGTCTTTACTATACTTAATTAGATAACGCACTATGGAAACACGTCCCTTCTTTAAAGTTAACATTAACACCGCAGTCTGTGCAGCCTAGTTTACAATTTTGAGTTAATTCTGCATTTTTAGCTTTTTCATTCTCTAAAATTAAGTATTCCTTATTTACTCCGATATCTATGAAATCCCAAGGTAGTATTTCTTCATAGCTTCTCTCTCTATAAGCATAGAAATTTCCATCAACTCCGCATTCTTCAATAGCCTCTTTCCATATCTCAAAATCAAAATACTCATGCCAGCCATCGAATTTTGCACCCTTTTCAAAGGCCTTTATTATAACATCACAAATTCTTCTATCTCCTCTAGCAATCATTGCTTCTAGGTATGAAACTATAGATTCATGATAGTTGTAACTAACAGCCTTACTTGTTATAGCATACTTAACTGCTTTTATCTTTTCTACTACTTCTTCCATGGTGCACTGCGCGGCCCATTGGAAAGGAGTGAATGGCTTTGGCACAAATATGGCTGAGCTTGCAGTAACTCTGAGTCCCTTCTTTCTTACATCCTTAGGGATTTTAAAGTATTCAGCTACAACCTTATCTGACAATTCTGCGATACCTTTTACGTCTTCCATAGTCTCATAAGGAAGTCCCACCATAAAGTAAAGCTTTATAGTTGACCAACCTGAAGCAAAAGCACTGCTTGCAGCCTCTAATATTTTTTCCTCTGTAACTCCCTTGTTTATAATATCTCTCATTCTCTGTGTTCCCGCTTCTGGTGCAAAGGTTAAGCCAGTTTTTCTTACCTTTTGTATTTCCTTAATTAAGTCTACAGAGAAAGAATCTATTCTAATGGAAGGCAAGGATATACTCACGTTATCTCCCTTATGCTTCTCAATAAGTGTAGCTATAAGATTTTGTATATCTGAATAATCACAAATACTAAGTGAGCTTAGTGATATTTCTCTATATCCCGTGCTCTTTAATAATTTATCTGCTGTTTCTATAAGGTTTTCTGTAGTTTTTTCTCTTACTGGTCTGTATATCATGCCCGCTTGGCAGAATCTACATCCATTTGTACATCCTCTAAAGGTCTCGAGTATTACTCTATCATGCACTATCTCAATATACGGAACTATCATGTCCTCGGGAAAGGCAACCTCATTAAGATTTGTTACAAATCTTTTCTTTACACTACTTGGGACATCATCGTATTTAGGTTTGAATTCTTTAATAGTGTTATCTTCATTATAAGATACCTCATATAAGGAAGGCACATATACCCCTCTTATTTTAGATATTTCTCTTAAGAATTCTTTTTTCTTACCTTTACCTTTGTACTTTTTATAAATATCTAACACATCATTCATTATTTCTTCGCCTTCACCAAGCTCAAAAAAATCTACTATATCATGAAGTGGTTCAGGATTATAAGCACAAGGCCCCCCCGCCATAACTATAGGTTCATCTTCGCCTCTTTCAGAAGCTCTAATGGTTATGCCTGCCATATCCAGCATGTTAAGTATATTAGTGTAACTCATCTCATATTGCAAAGTAAATCCTAAAATATCAAATTCTTTTAAGGAATCCTTGCTCTCTAGTGCATATAAAGCTATATCATTCTCTCTCATTTCCTTTTCCATATCTGGCCAAGGAGCAAAGGCTCTTTCGCAGTAAGTGTCGGTTCTAGAATTTAGTACATGGTAAAGTATTCTACTTCCTAAATGCGACATACCTACCTCATACACATCTGGGAAGCAAAAAGCAAATCTTATATCAATACTTTCTTTATCTTTATATGAGCAATTAAGTTCTCCACCTACGTATCTTGCAGGCTTCTCAACCTTAAATAAGATATCATCAGAAATTTTATTCATAGAAATTCCTCCTCATTTTTTCTCTAGGGTAGATAATAGTTTTTCCTTATTATAAATTATTATCTACCTTACGTTCATTACATTATTTTATTTTAACACATGAAAGTTAAATCTCAAAATGAAAAATAACGAGCTACTCAACTGGCTCGTTATTTTAGGACACCATATCATAAAGTATGTTTCAATTTTTTAATATCAATGTACTCACTTAAGCTTATATTACCATAGGTTTTTATTGCCTGAATTATTTCTTCTTCATACAAAATTTCTAGCACAGTCATATTTTCATCTAATACTGTGAACAAATTATACTTATTCTTATCAATCACCCCTAACACCGATAGCAAATCTTTCTTACAAAAGATAGATATGCTTCTATTTTCTATGTATCCTCTTTTTATAAACCTATATTTCTTCTTAATAATATAGCCCATAATTAAATATACTATCCTGTCCTTCTCTTTAATTGAAGATATTAAAATAAATATAGAAATTAAACCTAAATTAAAATTGCTTTTATTTGCAGCCACGCTTACAAAATATATGAACATAAAAATACTCCCAAGAATCAGGCTAACCCTAATTGAAATTTCATTAGCTCTTCTATATATGGTTTTAATGCTGAGTATATCCCTAAGTATCCGCCCTCCATCTAAAGGAAAGGCTGGTATAAGATTAAAAATACCTATAGCTAAATTACTACTATATATTAAATGTAAATAAGGCCTATCATATAATATAAATAAAACATAAAAAATAACTGCCAGTAATAAGTTTAATAGGGGACCGGACACCGATATTATTAAATCTTCTTTAGGACTTGCTTCATCTAAATCTTTTACCTTAAGTACAGCTCCTATAGGAAGTATTTCTATATCAAAGCCCGAAAAACCTAAAATTCTGGCAGTTAAGTAATGTACTAATTCATGTATAAACACTAAAACAAAAGCTATTATAAGTTCTCCCTTGAAGCCTAATATTACTAACAAAATAATGTATGGTATAAATAACTTACTTATTCTTATCAAATAATCCTCCAAAGTAATTACTATAATTCTTAAAAATTAATATTCTTATTGTTTAGTTCATCTCCACTAGGAATTTTACTTTTAACCTTCTCTATAAATTTCAATGTAATAGTTTCTATATCCTTAAGTTTAACATTCTTAGCTTTATCTATTAGCACACTGTAATTATATTGTTTATTTATTATTTCCCTAGAATAATTATAAACATATTGAGTTCTAGGCGTAACTACCACCTTACAGATTAATACAAAAGTAAGCAGGACTAAAACACCAATAAGTTCCTGGGTTAGCCTTTTTATATAAAAATTTGCTCTTCTGCTTTGTTTTTTACTTTCGCTAACAAACCTGCTTGTGCCTCTTTGTTTTTTAGCTAAATTATTATAATAGCTTTGATATTGCATATTATAATTACCCATTTTTTCCCCCTCATGTATTGTT
>CALJTN010000028.1 GCA_937976175.1 uncultured Clostridiaceae bacterium
GCAAAGAAGGAAGCAGATATTAAGAAGAAGTATAATCCGAAGGGCCATGATGTTAAAATTATTGACCTTCCAGGAACATATTCTATTTCACCATTTAGTGGGGAAGAAGCAATTACTAGAGACTTTATATTAGAAGAAAATCCGGATGTAATCATCAATATTGTTGATGGAGCCAACGTTAGTAGAAGTTTATTCTTTACAACGCAGCTTCTAGAACTTGGAATTCCTGTTGTTATTGCTCTTAATAAGAGCGATATTGTATCTAAAAGAGAAGATACTGTAGATATAAATGCTTTAAGTAAAGCATTAAATTGCACTGTTATTGCCACTACTGCTACATCAGAAAATGGGTTATTAAGTTTAATTAATGAAGCAGTTAAAGTAGGCGCGGAAAAGAAACCTCAAATTGCACCGAATTTTGTAGGTAAAGATTCTGATGATGTTGATATGGCAAGACAAAAGTTTGTAGATAAAATTGCTCAGAAGTGCCAAGTTAAGAAGAAAGATGCCAATAAGGTGACTTTTTCTGATAAAGTGGACAGAGTTGTAGCTCATAAATGGTTAGGTATACCTATATTTTTTGTGATCATGTGGGCAGTTTTTTCACTTTCTATAGACGGCATTGGCGGATATCTATCGGCATATTTTAATGAGGTAGTTTTTGGAGAAATAGTTCCAAATGCAGCAAATGGTTTTTTAGAGAGCCTTAAAATTAGTCCTATGCTACAAGCACTTATTGTAGATGGTGCTATTGGTGGTGTTGGAGCTGTTGTAGGATATTTGCCTTTGGTTATGGTATTATTCTTTTGCTTATCCCTGCTTGAAGATAGTGGGTATATGGCTAGAGTAGCTGTGGTAATGGATAGGTTTTTCAAGAAAATCGGTCTGTCAGGCAAGTCTATTATACCTATGATTGTAGGTTCTGGTTGTGCCATTCCCGGTGTTATGGCTACAAGAACCATAGAAGATATTAATGAAAGAAGAATGACTACAATTCTTACTCCTTTTGTACCTTGTGGTGCTAAGCTTCCAATTATAGCTCTCTTTGTAGCAGTATTTTTTCCAAATCATGCATGGGTTGGAGCTAGTATGTATATAGTTTCAATTGTAATGATTGTACTTGGAGGACTTTTATTAAAGAAAATTTTTGTATGGGAGAGTTCATCTCAGTTTATTATGGAACTTCCGGAATATAAATGGCCAAGTTTAAAGTATGCTTTTATGCAAATGGTGGACAAAGCAAAAGGGTTTATTTATAAAGCAACAACTATTATACTTGTGTGCAATACACTAGTATGGTTTGCCCAGGCGTATAGCTGGAATTTTACTCCGGTAGAAGACCAGAGCTTAAGTATACTTGCGTCTATTGGCACAGTGATTTCTCCACTATTTATTCCTATTGGGTTTATGGGCTGGCAGCTTGCGGCTGCAGCAATAACAGGATTTATTGCAAAAGAAAATGTTGTTGCTACCTTTGCAGTACTTTTAGCTGTAGCTTCAGAAGATGCATTACATTTGCCAGGGGGTGCTTTATCACAATTTTTTACCCCAGTGACTGCCCTTGCTTATCTTATGTTTAATTTATTTACACCACCTTGTTTTGCAGCAATTGGAGCTATGAATTCAGAAATGGGTTCGAAAAAGTGGCTTTTTAAAGCTCTTGCTTTCCAGTTTTGTGTTGGATACACTTTAGCAATGATAGTAACTCAAGTTGGCTCACTTATAGTGTATGGCAAACCAGCAGACGGGTTTGTACCAGCTATAGTTATACTTACTATTACTGCAATTTACCTTGTTGTAACCATTAGAAAATCGGATTCTAAACGTATTGAGTTAGGAGTTGAAGTCTAATGTTAGCAAATATAATAGTTGGGTTAATTTTTGCCAGTATTGTAGCATTTGCCTTAAAGAAGGTTTATAGCGATACAAAAAACAATAAATGCAGTTGCGGTAGTAGCTGCACAGATAAAAGCAAGTGCAATAAACGCTAATTAATACCTATATATAGAGGCTATGTATCAAATTCTTATTTTGATGCATAGTCTCTTTTGTTAAGATTTTCTATGTGAAATTCATCCTTGTACTTTTAAATTCAATAATTAAGTTATACAATAGTATAGAAATATGTTTTCAAAAGACTAATTAACAAACTTGCCACTTGCCATGTGGGTGGCACAATTATACGAGGGGGGAATAAAGTGGATTATTTTTATGAGCAACTAGTAAAAACATACAAAACTGGTTTATACAAAATAGCAAATGCTGCAATTTTTGTAGTTGCATTAATTGCTATGCAAGAGTTTAGTAAGAATTTAATTCTTGCGATAATACTACTAGGTGTGGCTGGAGTATGTTTTTTTTACAAGCGGAATTTATTTGTGGAGTATGAGTATCAATTTACTAATGGGGAAATTGATATAGAGAAGATATTAGAAATGAAAAAAAGAATTAAAGTAGCTACTTTTCATATAAAAGGGGTGGCACTATTAGCACCAGAAGATAGTGAGGCTGTAAAAAGTTATCAGAATAAACCTAGCGCTGTAGTAAAATGTTATCCTGCTACTGCAAAGGCACCAGTGTATGTTGCCATGGTTACAGAAGGAAAGAATAAAATGCAATTGAAGTTTGTACCAGACGAGAAGTTTTTAGAGTATTGTTTTAAATATAATCCAAGGGCTGTAAAAAAGTAATAGAAGTTAAATTATAATCTTTTAGGCTACAATATTAATGACTTCATAAGAAGGATTAAATTCTTTATGAAGTCATTTGTTTTTATAAACTATATTACCATTGACCAAGGTGTTCTTCAGAAGAGCCTAGAATAGAATCAATAGTAATGCACTCTCCTGCATCTGTTTCAATGCTACCTGAAAAATGGCCAATCATTTGATGTACTTCTGATTTTAAAAGAATAAGATTTGACTTCGCAGTCCTTTCATGAAAAGGTACAAACTTAAGATTTATCCTGTTTGTGATAGAAGTCTTAATACTCCAGGGTTTCATAAAATCCTTGCTATCATATTCAAATATTATATCCTCACTGAGTTTTGATATTTTCCCATCAACAATAATGCAATTCTCAGTCATTCCCGTTCCATCTGTCCACTTGGCACCTAGATTAAACCCTATGCGTCTGTTTTTTATCTTTCCTGAGGCATTAGCCCAGTTCCAGTTAACCTTATAAGGCCATATACCTCTTCCAAAATCAAGACAAGCAAAGGTATTTTCAGGATTAAAAGAATATACCTTTTCTCCAACCTTAAGCATTCCTTCAACGGGAAGACATTCGTGTTTTGAAGTAAATTGGAAGGCATTTTTACTGAAGGGGATTACAACATTCAATGTTTCATGACCTTCAGGGTAAATTACTTTAAAATTAGTTTCCATTAGTTCCCCCATGAAATCATTACATTTTGCAACAATTTGTGTGCAATTTTCTCCCCCTATAAAATATAACTGTATTTTAGGATTCTTAAAGGTTACAGTCTCCTGTACTCTTTTAGGCATTGAGTAACCTCTGCCAAAAGGAGTTATAATTGTTTTCTCAACAAATTTTTGTGTTTTAAAGTCTAAAAAATATACAAAGGCCATACCCACATAATCAATGTTGGATATAGTAACTGAAAAAAGACATTCATCATTTGATATACACCAGTAATTCCATTTTTTCTTTCGTAGCCATTTACCTGCAAGATTGCAATTAAATACTGGATTTCTAGACCAACCTATACTTTCATCATCTATTTTCCCATTATTATCACACAAATTTACAGGTTCAAGAATTTCCTTTTCTTTATAAAGCTCAATATTTGCCACGTTCCAGCACCTCGCTATTTACATATTTTACCATATATTAAATTATAACACTAATTAGAACCATTTAATAGTTAAAATTTCTGAGGGAAGACGATGTGTGGTAAAAAGATATATTTTGGATGGTTTAAATCATAATATATGTAGCTATCTAATAGTATTAATATTAAGAGCTAATATAATAAATATTATTATGGAGATGATATATTATGGAGTCGAATATTATGCTATTAGGAATATTAGTAGTTGCAGTGCTTGGAAAAGCAAACTCAGTTGCGGTTGCTGCTTGTTTACTTTTAATACTTAAGCTATTAAATTTAGATAGATATATTTTCCCAACCGTTGAAAAAAACGGAGTGTCTTGGGGATTAGTAATACTTATAGCTGCAATCTTAATCCCACTTGCCAGTGGAAAAATTACTGCTATAAATCTAAAAGGAATTTTCACCTCTTGGACTGGTATTATAGCATTACTGCTATCTCTATTTACTACTTA
>CALJTN010000029.1 GCA_937976175.1 uncultured Clostridiaceae bacterium
TAGTTTTACAACTAAAAATTTACTTTTACTAAAGTAATTAACTGGTTTAACGAAATATTATTTCGTTTCTTTACCTATTTCTCTGTTTAATTTTCAAAGACCAATTTTTATTTACTGTTCATCGCCAAGTGACGACTTCTATAATATTACTAGGTATCTCTTGTTTTGTCAACTACTTCTTAAAACATTTTATAAATGTATTTTAAAGTATTAAGTGTTAACTCGTAAGATTTTACCTCGTCGTTACTCACTCGTAGCGACAAGGAATATCTTATCATAGGAATGGAATTGTATATCTATGTTTTTTGCTGTATATCCACGTGGTTCTTTGTTTTCTCTATATTGGTTCATAATCCTTTGCTTTGTTTATGTTGACACACATGGCTAAGTATCTATTAATATGTTAAAAAAAACTAAGGTATCCTCGAAAAAAAGATAAGATTTAAATAGCAAAAACCTACAGAACACCATATACTGTAATGTAAATACTTTAAGGGGTTAATTTAATGTATATTGATGAGGATGTTATTAGATTTTATGATCCAAACTATTCCTACGATTTAGAAACTGAAGACCTTCCTATAACATGTCCATACAGACAAATAGGTCCTTTTCCACAGTTTCCTCAAGTACCTCCAGGACCTCCAGGACCTCCGGGACCTCAAGGACCTCCAGGTAGACCGCCTTCTGCACCTCCAAACTTTACCCCACCTCAGCCTCAAACACAACAACTTGGCGTCACCCCTCTAGCTGTAGACCCAGGTGCAATTAGACCTTGTGTATATAGATTGGTATATATTTGGCCAAGAAGAGGTAGAGGATTCTGGGCATGGCTTACATTTGTAGGTCGTAGATCTGCATCAGGTTTCCGTTGGTATAGAAACAATTGGACATATTTCGGAATAGATTTGAGAGAGATTCGCAGTTTCCAATGCTATTAAAATCTAGTAAGATTTATTGAGTTCTACATTTTTGCGCGGAATATTCAACGGTTTCGCGCATTTACTTATTAGCGCGTGATTATACCTCTGAAGATCATAATTATATTGTTAGAAAATAAAAGCTATTATAGTTTTATAGTAAAATTAAAATTTCGTTATTCCTTTTATAATGCTAAAAACACCAAATAAAATAATACCCGTACCAATTATTTTATCTATAAAGATAAAGTTCTCAAACTTGTAATTTTTTTTAGACCGCTCTATTAAATTGGTGGTAATTAACCACTGAATAGAAGAACCCACAAAAATAGATATAACAAACATTATATGTTGCAGCAATGTGGCCTCATAACCATATATACCTATCTTAGTAAATATAGAAAAGAAAACTAAAAAAGTCATAGGGTTAGATAGACCCACAAAAAAGTGCACAAAAAATGGGTGTATTCTATCATCTTCAGTACATTCTTTCACTGTCTTTTTTTCTACTCCACTACTAAGGATATTAATGCCAACCACTAAAAATAAAATTCCAGTTAAGCCGTTAATAATATATCTGTGCTTGTATACAAAGCCATCTATAAAGCTTATCCCTAAAATTGCTAAAGAAGAATAAACTAAATCTGATGCAACTGCACCAACCGCTGAAAAGAAACCTATTTTCCAACCCTTATTTATAGTCCTTTGTATTGATAGCAGTCCAAGCGGACCTATGAGCAATGAAACAAACATACCTATAATAATGCCTTTTAATAGTAACATGTCTTTATTAGTTCACCCCTTATCCCTTTTCTAAAATAATACCATATACCCCCTATAAGATACTATCTTATTTATAAAAAAAGAGTCCTAACCCAAGACTGGTTTAAAATAAGAATGTAATTCAAATTATTGTTTTAATATAAAATTAAGAAGTTATCAAAAATCTTATTCTCGCCTCTAAAACTTTTTATATTGTTGTTTTCAACATCTATTACAGAGGTTTTTTCATTGCTCTTATAGGCAATTAAAAACTTATCTTCTATAAACTCTTTAGTAGCCCCTAATTCATTTGAGTAGATATAATTAACATTACCATTAATAACTTCTTTCACTTCAACCTTTCTATTAGTTAAATTTTTAAGCTGTAAAATTGATTTATACTTACCCTCTAATGAATACATATACCTTACATTTTCAACTTCATTGTCATACTGTTTAGGTAATTTTATAATTTTCTTTGATAAATCATGTTTGTTTAACATAACCAGAGCATCTGACTCTTCCTCTCCAAAATTTTCTACTCTGTAATATATATTGTCTTCATCAACTCCAGAAAACATCTCATATCCTTTAATGCCTCTAGACTCAATATCTATAAAAGATATTTTCTCTTTTCCACATTTCACTTCGCTTAAAAACTCTTTTAAAGGAGAATATTTAAGGCAATCTTTATAAAAGAATTTCTCTTTTTTTGATGTTTTATTCATATGACATTCCGTATATATTTGTTCTTTAACAATTGGCTCCAAGTAATTTTCTTCAAATACTACACATTGCTCATTCATTATTGTTGTTGTAAAGAAAATAAGACGGAATCCTTTTAAAAATTCCTTATCTCTAATTTCGTATTCTTCTCCATTACTAATATTATAAAGAACACCCCTATCATATCCATACTTGTCTTTAGCATAGTCAAAGTTTTCAAAATCGTATTCCTCTTCCTCTTTGTAAAAAACTATGACATGATCATTGTCTAAAACCTCAAAATCCAACTCTGTATACTTCTTATCCATTTTAAACTCAAATATAGTGTGCGATTCTTCATCTTCAATACTGATCTTATTTAAAAAGTACTGATTTTCAAACAATTGTTTTTTAATGGTAATATAGTAGTATGCATCTTCTCCTTCTATTTTCCTTTCGTGAAAAGCATCTACTACTATTGTACCCTTATGCCTATCTATTTTGCTTATTTTTTCGGTATCAATGTGATATAAATAGTAATTCAAAATTTCTAAATTTCCAAATGGAAAATTTGAATGTTTCGCACTCTCACTGAGGAAGAGTACGTTTCCATATTTACTCACTGGTAGTAATTTATTTTTTGAATATTTTTTCAAATCTATAATTTCCATAAGTTCACTCCTATACATAAAAAATTTAAGAGCAGCGCCCTCTATAATAATTATTTACATATATTTGTAATTTAATCATTTTTCTGTAATCTACAAAAAACTCTGCTTAAAAGCCCTAAGAAAATTTCTTAGGGCTTAATACTTGTATTATAATATATTGATGTTTCTATCCCAATGCCTATGCATTGAAATATCAGCTATAAATTTGCTTGTATACTGTCCTTTTCCATCATCAACTGTAACTCCTGGTTGACCTTTCATCTCTGGCTTTAAAAATTCAGATGCAGCTTTTGAAATTGCAATTGGCTTATAGTGCCTATAAGTCTCTTGGATAAAGTTCATTGCATTGGTTTTAAATTCATCATTAACTTTGCACCCTGTAAGAACACAAATTCCATCAAGCAATACAGCATGCGTAGATACAAACGTACTTTTTGGTAATTGTTCTTTTCCATCTGCGCCTTTTACTGGGCTAAGAGTGCTACTTATTATTTCCGGCATAGTCTTAGCATCCTGTAGTGCTTTCATTACAGTATTAAATTCATCCGTATTATATCCTTCTGATATTATAACTCCAATTTTCAAAGTATCTGGTTTTTTTATAGTATTTTCTTGACTAAGTGCAGGGGATATCTTAGTATATTTTGATTCTTCTGCTATTGGAGGTTCCACTCCAATATTTTGTGCCACTTTAGTCATCATATCAATGTTTGCATTTCCAAACATATTGACTACTTGTTGCCTAATCCCCTTATCCTTAACGCTTGAAAGTTCAAAACTAAATGCATCAATAATATGTTGTTTCTCTGGGTTACTCATACTATTATAAAACATTGCAGTTTGGGAAAAATGATCTTTGAAACTTTCACTTCTTGCTCTTATTTTACTTCCACTTACTTGCTCCTCATAATGAGCATAGCCACCTTCCTGTGGGCTAACTGTTTTAGGTGTATTGTCTGATAGCGAGTTATTATGATAACTTACCATGTTAGTATTTATTGTTTGTCTGTGAAATCCATCTCTCTGATTGTTATGGAACTGAACTACAGGTCTATTTATAGGAATCTCATGGAAGTTAGGTCCACCAAGTCTAATTAATTGGGTATCTAGATATGAGAATAATCTACCTTGTAGTAAGGGGTCATTGGTAAAATCTATTCCTGGAACTACATGGCCTGGATGGAAGGCTATCTGTTCAACTTCAGCGAAGAAATTATCTACATTTTTATTTAAAGTAATTTTCCCAATAATTTTTACAGGTACATCTTCTTCTGGCCAAAGTTTCGTTGCATCTAATATGTCAAAATCTAAATTAAATTCATCTTCTTCTGCTAGTAGCTGCACTCCTACCTCATATTCTGGATAATTACCATTAGCAATAGCCTCTTGGAGATCCTTCCTATTAAAATCTGGATCTTTCCCCGCTATTTTTTGAGTTTCATCCCATACTAAAGAGTGAACTCCTAGTAGTGGCTTAATATGAAATTTAACAAAAGTTGATTTACCTTGTTCATTTATAAATCTAAATGTATGTACACCAAAGCCCTCCATCATGCGGTAACTTCTAGGAAGGGCTCTATCTGACATGGCCCAGATTATTGTATGAGCTGTTTCTTGATTGTTTGCCACAAAGTCCCATAAAGTGTCATGAGCTGCAGATGCTTGAGGAACTTCCGTATCTGGTTCAGGTTTTATAGCGTGAACAAAATCAGGGAATTTTATGGCATCTTGAATAAAAAATACAGGGAAATTATTTGCTACTAAATCATAGTTCCCTTCCTCAGTATAAAATTTAATTGCAAAGCCTCTTACATCTCTAACTGTATCAGCGGAGCCTCTAAATCCTACTACAGTAGAAAACCTTACAAATAAAGGTGTTTTTACATTTGGATCTTGCAAAAATGCAGCTTTTGTATATTCTTTCATTGACTCATATAATTGAAATTCCCCATGAACCCCAGTTCCACGAGCATGCACAACTCTCTCTGGGATTCTCTCATGATCAAAATGAGTGAGTTTTTCTCTAAAATGGAAATCTTCCATTATAGTTGGTCCTCTTTCACCTATCTTTAAAGAGAATTCATCCTCCGCTACCATAACCCCTTGATTTGTAGTTAAATTTTTCCCTTTATCCTCTACTCTGAATTGATCTAGTTGCTGATTTTTTAAATTCTTAATATCTTTACTTGCTTTGCTACTTTCCTTATTCATGATTTTCAGTCCTTTCAGAATTCCTTTATAATTCTAATAATTTTTTCTCTAATTTTGATATAATGTTATTGTGCATATTATCAGTAATTTTATTCACTCTTGTTAAATCAATCCTACATTAGCAAATAAAATTTAAATGACCATACTCTGTCATAGGTGTATAATGTATATATGCAGTATAGTTTTGTTAAAATAATAAGATAACATACTGAAAATATGAAATGAATTAGGAGGAAAGTACACATGTTAAAACAAACATTAAAAGATGATATTATTAAATATATGAAGAGTAAGGATAAGGTAAGGCTGACTACCCTTCGGACTTTAATGGCTGAAGTTAAATATAAAGAGATTGATTTAAAGAGAGAACTTGAAGAGGGCGAGCTAGTTGCTATCATTCAAAAAACTATCAAGCAATTAAATGAAACACTTGACTATGCAAAACAGTCTAATAGCACAGACATTATAGCTGAAACAGAAGTAGCTATAGAAATGCTTAAGACTTATATGCCAACACAATATACTGATGATGAAGCTAAGGCAATTATCCTTGAAGTTATTGCGGAAAATGACTTCAAAGGAAAGGGTGACATGGGAAAGGTTATGAAGGCTGTTATGCCTAAGTTAAAGGGAAAGTATGATGGTAAAAAGATAAATCCTCTTGTAAATGAATTATTAGCATAAGAGATTAATTTATTAATGAAATAAAATCAGCATAATAAAGGGGCAGTAGCTACTTAAAGCCACTGCCCCTTTATTATAACAATTCAATATCTTCATGTTTAGAAAATTCCTCTAAAATATCTTCTACCAGCACGTGTTTTAGGTTTCTATAATTTCTTGCCTTGCAGATGAGCCTTAATTTTAAACACACTTTTCCATGCTCCATGGATGTATATATTGTATGAGAAAGATTTTCATAATAAATTGGAAGTGTCTTTGAGGCTATACGCAGTGAGTCCTTTGCCTCTTGTTCTATATCTCCCATTCTATCCTTAGCAATAGACATTAATATTTCTTTAGCTTTTTTCCAGTTGCTTTTAAGTGTAAGATTTATTTCAAGCTCATTCCAAGTAAAAGGGAAAGAGTTAGTTTCATTTACCAGTTCTTCCGTGAGCACCTTTATATTTGGTATATGTGTAATTCTTCCAGTGCTTTGTCCATAGGTTTTATTTTCATCTTCAATAACCTCAATTATGGTAGTATAAAACCAGTCTACCGCTAGTACATCCCCAAGGATTCTCCCAAGTTTTATTCTATCACCTATTTGAAAGGGTTTTTGAGTGTTTATTATTAACCATCCCATAAAACTTGCTACAACATCACGAAAGGCAAATGCTAGTCCAGCTGAGAAAATACCTAGAAATGTGAGTATATCTCTAGATTCATACATCCATATAGGCATAATTACTATAGCGGAAATAATATTTACAAATCGTGAAGCTGTTTTTTTATATTTTATTATTTTCTTAGAATCAGACTTTGATTTATCAACAAATGAACAAATACTTTTCTTGATTAGATGAAATATAAATATTAATACTAAAGTTATTACTATTCTTATCAAAACGCTAACAGTTTGTAACTTTAAAGCAAGCTCTAACAAAAAATCAGCCATAGTTTTCCTCCTTTTTATACATTTTCAACTAAATATATGAATTACAATGTAAAAATAGAATATTAAATAAGTATATCTTTTGCATCATTTTTTATTGAAATGCACATTAAAGTTACACTTATCACCTCTTGTGTAAGTACGTGCGAATTCAATTACACAATCTTTATCATCATAACTAGTGCATTCAAAAAGCATTACCGACAAACTTGCATCAATGCCAAGCATCCGCGCATCCTTTTGCTCAAGCTGAATTAAATCTAAGGTTTGCCATGCCCTTGTTACCTTAATACCGTAAAAGTCATATACCTCATAAATAGAAAATACCCCAAGATCGATACCTTCCAGCTTCGGCACCATATATTTAGGTATGAAAATCTCTTCTAAAGAAATAGGCTCATCATCAGCAGAGCACAGGCGCTTGATATAATATATATCATCCTCCGGCTTAATTCCAAAAACCAAAGAATATTTATCTCCTGCTTTGCGCAAAGCCTTAGTAATCACCTTTGTATGGGGGTGAGTATTTTTTGCCCTCATAGTCTGGGTAAAGCCACCTAAGGTTTCTAAGTCTCGCTCCACCTTATTACCTACCACATATACACCTTTGCCCTGCACTCGTTTCAGTATTCCTTCATTTACAAGCGCATCAATCCCACTACGAACCGTCATTCTATTAATTCCATAGGTGTCAGCTAAGTCATTTTCTGATGGAATTGCCAGCCCAGGTAAATATTCACCCTCTTCAATTTTAGTGCGGATTACCTCACGTAGTTGTAAATATATTGGCGATTGATAATTAATTTCTTCCTGACTCAAATAAAGCACCTCCACACTCAATGCTACTAACATTAATCTATTAATACAAGCTTATTACCATGCACCACGATATTGAAGAGTAATGGTTGCATTTTCTGCTCCCATCTGCATGCATTCCCTTAATTCATCTCCAAGCAAAATACCACGTAAAAAGCCTGCGATATAAGAATCACCAGCTCCCATGCTATCCTCGAGCTTACAAGGCACAATGCCAAAGGTTAAAAACTCTTTTCCATTATAACAAATGCTACCTTTTTCACCTAGGGTTACAACTATAAGTTTGGGACCTTTTGCATGCATCTTCTTCATATATTCTCGAATAAACTCATTGTCGCCCTCATCATATGCAAAAAAGGCGTAATCCACATCATAAATTGCCTTTTCAATAACAGGGTCTTCTAGCTTTGTTGCAAAATCGAAAGCGATGGGAGTACCCTTTGCTTTGATTTTATAAAGGTCATTTTCAATCATTCCCCAAAGACCTGTTACCACCATATCATGACTACATAAAAATTCAATATCTTTCTCTGATAGCTTAAATTGTGTTAAAACACCTTCATTATAGTCACCAAATACTCGCTCACCATCTATAAGTTCAACTTTCGTAATGGCTGTCTTACCTTGCAAAACCCTTAGATGGGAAGTATCTACTTCCTTTCCATTTAAGGCTTCTAGCATAATTTCACCATATGTATCATTCCCTACTACACCTGTGTAAGAAGCTTTACCACCAAGTCTTATAAAATATACCGCTACATTTACGGGATTACCACCTGGAAAAGCTTGATTTAGATTTTCATATACATCCATACAGTTATCGCCAACTGTTGCAATCTTCATACCTATCCTTCCCTTCTAATCTTTTAATGCGCTTACAAATCTCATCTTATTCTCCTTTACAATGGACTTAAAATATTCAATAGGTTCTCCTTGTCCATCATAGACCACACCAGTGAGATAAAACACCGCCTGCCCCACCTCAAGACCTAAAAGTTCCGCCTCATAACTGGTTGCATAAGCAATTCCCACTCTCTCTTCTCCCTGCATAATCTGCACATCATAGTGACTCTCCATAACTGAATAAAGAGAGTCTTTAGAGAAATCATACTGATTAATATTGGGGAATTTCTCATAATTTATAAAAGAATTTTCAATAGTAACTGGTTCCCCATCAATATATCGAAGGCGGGTTAGTACATATACTTTGCGCCCTAAAGCCAGATGTAATTTTTGAGAAATTTGCTTATTACTTTCTATTATTTCAGAAGATAATATCTTATTAGTTAAGGTTTGTCCATTCTCCTCTACTAAGGTGGACAATGAGCTTAAATCCTGAAGATTTCTCAAAAGCTTCGGCTGGGCCACATAAGTTCCTGACCCCTTCTTTTGATACAATTTATCCTCTACAATCAATCTTTGGATTGCTGAACGTAGCGTTGTTCTATTAAAGTCCCACATTGTGCACATATCTCTCTCAGATGGAAGCTTTGCATGTGGTGCTAATTTATTTTTACTAATATAGTATTCAATCTTTTCCGTCGCTTCATCTCTTGAGCGATTTCCGTATATCTCCTTCAAAGAAACTCCTCCTTCGTAGGCCATCTTTTTATTTTTAGTATATCATACCGTATAAAATTGGCAACACAAAGCAGTTATAAAGTAGTCATATTTACTTTAGAATAAACGCTCTCCACAGAGCATACAGCTTCAGTTGAGAGCGTTTTTTTATAGTTTTCTATTATACTCTTGAAGCTTTTTTATCCCTCTTGTCCCAGTAATAGTAAACCGGCATTCCTGTGGCAACAATGATTATAGCAGCCACTATGCCTTGAATTGGAGCCCACATAAACGTGGAGACAATCAGTGTAAAAGTCATGAACATGGCTATACCTACCATCAACCTCCAAGCCGGCATTTTCCACAATGGTTTATAGGTGTCCTTCTTACGATGTACAAACACAGTACCATAGGTTAAAAAATTTTTAAGTAGCGCAACTAATGTAAAGTAACCTAAAAGATCAGTGATATTGGATGCGAATATTAGAATTATACCAACCGCGCATTGAATAATGATTGAGAAATAAGGAGTCTCCCATTTAGAGTGAACCTTTGCAAACGATTTAAAAAACAGGCCATCCTTTGCCATTGCATACTCAATTCGTGGTTGAAACATAATACAACTTGAAAGTGAACCAATTATAACAATAATAGCCATAACTGCTATTAAATTACCTGCTCCATTACCAATCATAGGAATACTGGAAGCTGCTAAGGCTACTGGAGCATCAGATGCAGCTAATTCAGCAATTGGGAGTAAGCCAGTAATAACAGTACTTAATGCAGTATATAGTGTAATAACTACTAAGACAGTGATAATAAGCGCACGAGGCATTGTCTTTTTCGGATTTTTAATTTCTCCTGTCATATAACAAACTGCACTCATACCATCATAAGACCAAGTTGTTGCAGAAATAGCAGCAAATAAAGCCATAATACCAACAGGTGCGCCTGCTATTGCTGGTTCAGTGATTAAGCTACCCTTCATATAGAATAAACCGATTCCAATTAAAAGTGCGAAAGGTAAAATTTTAAATGCAGTAATAAAGGTTTGGAACTTGGCTCCACCTTCAACAGAGCGAATATGAACCATCATGAATATAAGTACTAAAGCAGTGGCAGCTAACTTAACAGTTATGCCAGTAAATCCAGTAAAGAATGCTAGGTAATTAGCAATAGCCAAGGCCATAATAGATATTGATGGAGGGTCTGTTGCCCAAAAGCTAATCCATCCACAGAAAAAAGCTAGTGGACGAGAGCCTGCTTCTTTAAAATAAATATATTGACCACCGTCTTCTGGATAAGCAGTAGCAAGTTCAGCATAAACAAGATTTGCTGGAATATTAATAAGTCCCCCTATTAAAAAGGCTAGAATGGTAAACGCTGCACAACCTGCAGCACCTGCTACTGCACCAACTGATGAAAAAATACCTGATCCTACTGTTGTTCCTACACCAAGTGCAACAGCTGCACCTAATCCTAGCTTTCGCTTCAGTTCTGTTGTAGAACTTAGGTTTGGAGCCTTGTTGATTTCCATGGACATAAAAATTCCCCCTTTATTTTTTATGTTCTAATACTTTACTAGCCCACCATAGTAACGTCTATCATCTGGATTATGATCTTTATTAATAGATAGATAATAATAAAAGTATTCTAATGGAACGAATAGAATCATTGGAGCCAACATTGGATGTAAATCACAATTTAAGTCGGCATAGTCAAATACAATATAATCTTCTGTAAATCTCTTCACAAAGTTGATAGCTCTTTCAGTAGTGTGCCTCGATTCATCAGTGCCAAGCATAAACACATAAGGAACTCCCTTTTCTACAACCTCTAAGGGTCCATGTCTAAACTCAGCAGCATTAAGCATTGAACCATGAGTCCAAGTAAATTCTAACATTGTGATGATACCTTCTTTGTAGGCAAGAGGACGAAGTGGACCCGCAGCTACAGTATAAATAAAGGGCCATTTACTTGCACTTATACCAAGTTCTTTAGATTTTTCTTCTGAAGAAATCACAAGTTCAGCTAACACAGCAGGTATCTTCTTCATATCCTCCATAATTTTTGTTACTTCAGCATTTTCTTTTACAGCATTAATATATTTGCATGCAATGTAGTAAGAAACAAATAAATGAATTTCCCAAATACACTCTGCCCCGTATCCGATTACATACTCTGCAACTTCAGATACCGGTGTGTTAGCAGAATCACGGGTTACACCTATAGTCATAGCTCCTGCATTTCTTGCACGGGTGATGGACTCAGAAACTTCTTCTGTCTTCCCATAATGAGAAACTCCAACTAATAAAGTTCTCTCATCTAACTTAGCTGGTGTGTGATCTAAAAAGTCAAAACCACTATATGTTTCACATGCAATATCGGAATACTTATCAAATAGCATTTTTGCAGTTTGACAAGCGCAAAGCGGCGAACCACAAGCCACAAAATAAACACGTTCAATTTTTCTTTCAATCATTTTATCAACAATCTTATCAATCTTTGGAAAATCGTTAGCCATCAGCTTTTCTACTTCTGCAACCATGTTTTCTGTTACTAAAAAATCTACTGTACTTTTATCAATATTTAACATAATATCATCTTCTTTCTTAAAGTTTGTTGTTTTTCTTTCCCGCGGGTAAACTGGAATTTAACAAATAAGTTCTATACATGTATTTATAACTTCTATACCACTTTAGTATAGCATCGGTATTAATGCTTGTCAATGCAACTTTACCAAATTGTTGCAAGTATAGTATTTTAATGATTAACCTCTTAAACCCTTGTATTAACTGTATTTTATTCTAATCGACCTTGTATACTTCATAATAATTCTCTAATTTTCAGTCTTTTCTTAATGTACTTAAAATAAATAATTGGTATACTTTCACGTTTCATTTATATATGTATTTTTCACATATTTTCTCTAATTATATAGATTTTTATTGTGTTAACTGTATTTTTTTCTTACTATTGATTATATTTTTTTACCATGTTATAATAATTTTCATAAATTGGTATTAAATATAATCTTAATTTCAAAATTGGTATGAATTATTTTCTTTCCTGTATATAGTTAAAGGTCTCTAAATTCTATTTTATCAACATCAGAGAAGTGTACACAACAATATGCTTCTCTATTTTTCAAATTTAATAAAGATAAGGAGATTAAGTTATGATAAAAGCAGACATTATTTTAAAATCATCAAACATCTTTACAGCCACCAGTAATGTGGCCACAAACGGCTTTGTGGCGATTTCCGGTGAACGAATTATTGCAGTTGGACAACCTGAAGAAGCTAATCTTTACATAAATGAAACCACTAAGGTATTAGAGCTTGGCGATAGGGTAATCTGTCCAGGTTTTGTTGATGTTCATTGCTTTTTTACCGGTTATGTACTAGGCTTTGTGGGGATTGATCTTACTAGTGCCTCCTCACCAGAGCAAGTAGTAACCACTGCGAAAGAATATGCTACAAGGCACCCAGATAATGTGACAGTACTTGGACACGGCTTAGATAATGAAAAAATTAGCATATCTAGTTCTGATTTGCTAGATATGGAATTTGGTAGCCAACCAGTTATTCTCTTCGCCAAAGGTGGCGAGACTTGCTGGATGAACACATCAGCCCAAGAGAAATATGGTTTCAATCCAGATACCTGTTACCCAGAATCCTACTGGCGTTTACTAAGATACATTCTAGGTGATCGCAAATTTATAATAGATCAATTTAAAGATTACATGTCCATGTTAAATAGCCGTGGAATAACCTCTATTAAAGAAATGGGCTTTGATGATTTTTATGGCTTTGTAGATATCCTAGAGGAACTAGAGAAAAACAAAGAACTATCTCTTCGAGTATCTTTTATGTCTCAGCCTGTAGGCTCTAGCGTAAATCTTACCTATGGTAAGAAAATGAGAGAACGCCTTAAAGGAAACTTCCTAGAGTTTAGTGGATATAATCGCATGACTGATGGCTCCATTTCAGTTCTCTGTGGCGACTTAAAAAAACCTTACAATTGTGCACCTGAAACATATTGCGCTCAAGAAATTGATTATGAAATGATTGAAAAAGAGACCCTTGCTGTTGATGCAGAAAATTTTCGTTTCTCCCTCCATGCTCAAGGTGACGCAGCCATTGCTAAAGTTGTTGATATATATGAAAAGTGTAAACAAGAGGACGGAAAGCTTATAAACCGACACTCCATTACAGATCTTGAATTTTCTGATCCTACCGACCTAGAAAGGATGGGTAAGCTCGGTATCATTGCTGAGATTTATCCACAGATAATGTCTATTGCATCACGCCATACAAAGCTCGCTATGATTGAAGAGAAAATCGGCTTAGAACGAGGTAGATATTATTGGAACCGACGTAAGATGGTAGATAGCGGTGTTTTACTCACCTGCGGTACAGATTTACCTCTGCTGATTCCTAATATTCCCGAATCTATTTATCATGCCTGCGGTGGTCTGTTTCCTGAAGGTGGTGAACCTTTCAACAGTCTAAACACTTTAACAGTTGAAGAAGTTTTAACTGCTTGGACCAAGGGTGGGCAATATAATTTGTACCATGATAAAATCTTAGGAACTTTAGAAGCCGGGAAGTTAGCAGACATTGCGGTGCTAGACAGCGATGTTTTTCGCACTAATATTCATGAAATGCGTAAGATCAAGGTATGCTTAACTATAGTAAACGGAAAAACTGTTTATAATACACTATAGTATATAGTGCTTTTAGCACAAAAAAAACTCTGTATATAAGCTACAGAGTTTTTAGTGTTTGTATTATAAATGTAAGCTTTAATATTTGCTTTTTTAACTCCTACATAACTGCTATCATTAATCCTTTAATCTTTCAACCAATGCCATCAGTTCTTCCATGCTATCTACAACATAATCAGGTTCATGTTTAAGAAGCATATCCATAGGTAGCGCACTCCAGCCCACAGCTACAGAGGTAATCCCTGCATTTTTTCCACATAAAATATCAAATGGGCTATCTCCCACAATTAGGGTCTCCTCCGGTTTTCCACCCAGTTCCTTCAAAGCCATAAGTGCTGGAGTAGGGTCTGGTTTATGTAGGTCTGTATCATCTGCTCCTATAACGCTTTCAAAATACTCCATAAGTCCAAAATGCTCAAGTCCCCTTATGGCCGAATCATTTAAACGTGAAGTGACAACTCCTAGTTTATATCCTTGTCTATGAAGCTCTTTTACGGATTCTTTTACCCCTATATGAATGGCAATGAATTTTTCAAAGTTTCCAATTTGAAAACCCCTATAGGTTTCAATAGCCTCTTCACTAGCCTCACCGCACTCCCTATCTAATGTAACTTTTAAAATTTCTCCAAAGCTTTTAATAATCTCTTCTCTATCTACCTGTTTACTTAAGTGTCTTTGATAAGTATGTTGAAAGGATTGTATAATCAATTCATTTGTATCGAGCAACGTTCCGTCTAAATCAAACAAAATATTCCTAATTGCCATAAAATTCCCCCCTTAGCTCAAACTACAGAGTTACTATAATATTTTTCATTTTACGAAAATATGTCTTTGCAGTTCCCCTTATTTATTTTTTATTATTATATCATAAATATAATAATATGGTATGCGCAGATTTTTTAGGATATAATATAAATAGGTAAATTTAGAAATAATTAAGATTAATAATTCAAATTATAGAGGTAGGGAAAGTGATGTTTAAGGATATAGATACTAAAAAAACAATATTAGATAGTAAAAGGCCTTTACCTGAGTATACTGTTAAAAGTATTAGAGAAAAACTATTATTAGAATGGACGTATAATTCTAATGCCATAGAAGGTAATACATTAACACTTATTGAAACAAAGGTTGTTTTAGAAGGAATAACCATAGGTGGCAAAACCTTAAGAGAACATTTAGAAGTAGTAAATCATAGAGAAGCTATACTATATATAGAAGACATCGTGAGAGAAAGCGAAGCGTTTACAGAGTGGCAAATAAAAAATATTCATAGGCTAATATTAAAGGGCATTGATGATAAATATGCAGGGAACTATAGAGACCAACAGGTTATGATAGCAGGGGCAGAACATATACCACCAGAGCCATTTTTAATAAATGAACAAATGGAAGACTTTATTCATTGGTATAATACAGAGGCTCGAAACTTACACCCAATAGAGAGAGCCGCTATTGTTCATATTATTTTTGTAGGAATACATCCTTTTATTGATGGGAATGGTAGAACATCAAGATTACTACTAAATCTTGAACTTATGAAAAATGGATATCCTCCAATAATTATAAGAGCAGAAAACAGATTTAAATATTATAGTGCGCTAGATAAGGTGCACATAACTGGTGATAACAAAGAATTTATTGAAATAGTTAAAGAAGAGGTTAATAGGACTTTAGACTTATATTTAAAGGTTATATAATAATTTTTCACTTTTTAATATTAGTAAAAAACTCTGTATGCAGTCTAAATACAGAGTTTTTTTCATATGCCCAGATTGCCTAATAGCTTAGTGATTATACTTCTCATGAAACCTGCTATGACTCCATACACGCTTCAACAAAACAGTACTATAGCTCAAATACCATTTCATCTTCTACAACTACTATATTAGAATATTGCCCACAGGAAGAGCGTATTTCCTCAAACTTATCCACCTTCCAGTTTGGATTTATGTGAATAAGTCCAAGCTTTTGAATTTTATACTTACTCAGCATGTTGTTAATCTCCTCAAAGGAACTGTGGTTACTACTGCCCACATTTTCTATACTCCAGCATTCATGCAGTAGTAGTCTTGTACCCTGGGCTTCTTTAAATATCTCCTCTAGAATAATAGTGTCCGTACTGTACTGAATATAATCCCCAATTGATATTCCAAAGGAGTTACCAGAATGAACTTGAGCAGTTATTTTTATGGGTATGGTCCCTATTTTAAAGCCCTGTAAATCATAATCCTGCATACTTACTTCTTTCGCAAAGTTATCTATTGTAATAGGGAAGAACGGTGGCGTTAAGAACTTTGATATAACATCTTGGCACCCAGTAAATCCTAAGGCTTTTCCAGGCCCGTAAATATTAAGCCTTTTGTCTTTACTCCAATTCTCTATATAACTAAGTCCAACAATATGATCTAAGTGATAATGGCTGTAGATTATATTTATTTCTTCATATTTGTTTAGAATGTCTAGGTGATTTGATAACCTACTTAAGCCACTACCGGTATCAAGGATTATTAAGCTTTCCCCCGTATCAACTAGATAACTTGCCGTATGTCTACTGTCTGATGGAATCCATCCGCCACTTCCTAGTGCAATTAACTTCATAATTTATCCCCTTTCATAAGCTACAATACTAGTAGCAAAGTATGATTCTATTATATTTTACATATACTATTTTTGTTTATGCCATTTAAAAAATGTGAAACTAAAGATATCTAAAGTATTCTATAAAGGATGTGTTATTATGCGTGTTAGATTAGGTTTCGTAGCTATAGCTCTAAACCTTTCCAAAGTAACTTCCTCAAGTACAGTAACTTATGCTACATATATTAAGCAATCAACAGATCAAAAAAAGCTTGATAAATTAAAACTAGTAGCTGCCTCAAACTTAAGTGACTTACATAAGATTTTAGAATATGCCGTAGAGAATAAAATTCACTTTTATAGAATAACTTCAGCGCTTATTCCACTTGCTACTCACCCAGATGTTACTAATTGGGACTATAGAAAGATTTTGAAGAAAGATTTTGAATGGGTAGGTAATTATATAAACAAACATAATTTAAGGGTAGATACTCATCCAGATCAATTTAATGTGATCAACAGTTTAAATATGGATGTAGTTAAAAATACAGAAATAAATTTGTGGCATCATGTGGATTTT
>CALJTN010000030.1 GCA_937976175.1 uncultured Clostridiaceae bacterium
TTGCTTGTTCCTCTTGTACCCCCAAAAATGTACTTACCATCAAAACTAGTATTTAAAATTTGTGAAACTTCCCCTATTTTTTGATTTATTTCATCCTTAAT
This sequence comes from uncultured Clostridiaceae bacterium, assembly GCA_937976175.1. GTDB lineage: Bacteria > Bacillota > Clostridia > Clostridiales > Clostridiaceae > Clostridium_AD. The sequence goes on from CALJTN010000030.1 coordinate 102, forward strand.
AGCTTTTCTTTCATTCTCACTATAAGCACCATTTCCTGCAGATATTAAAAGCTCTTCAATTCGTCCTACTACATTCCCTACTTGCCCTAAGGCTGTATCTGTTGTGTCAAGCCAATTTATTGAATCTTTAATATTATTTCTATACTGTTTATTTGCATCTATATCTGAATGCATTTGCATTATTCTTGAAGCTTTAAAAGGGTCATCTGAAGGCTTTCTTACTTGTTTACCGGAAGTCATTTGTCCCTGCAAGGTATTCATATTATTTAAATTTGTTCTCATATCTCTTAAAAAATTATTTGAAAGCATTTTATTGGTTACTCTCATATCTTCACCCCTTAATTAGTACACATAAATTTTGTTATTTATCTTTTCAAGCCATTGATAACCACATCTAGAAGTTCATCAACCACTGAAATAATCTTTGCATTAGCTTGATAAGCATGTTGAAATTGAATCATATTAGCCATTTCCTCATCTAGGGATACACCTGATATAGAGGTTCTTGATTCATCTAAACTTGCCAGTAATGCCTCATGATTCTTTACAATTCTTTTTGCCTCTTGAGTCTGAACTGCTAGTCTATTTACAGTATCCTTAAAATAACTATTAATTGTCATACCCCCAGTGCTTGATCCAACTGTATTAACTCCTAGTACTGGGTTTAAGCTAAAGTTATTACTTAAGAACGCCTTTCTATCCATCACATTACTAATGCTTTGAATTTCTAGTCTTACATCTCTTAACTTTGCAATAGCTAAAGCTCTATTTCCATCTGTTTCTCCTGGGGCGTTTCCTTTTCCAACCTTAATGTTCATAACATCTTTTAGTATAACCTCATTAATAGAAATATTACCTGCATTAATGTCCTTTTCTCCAAGCTGGGTATTATCTTTACTATTAATAAAAAACATTAGATCATCCGCAGTCACATCATCTTTACCACTATGCACAGCATTTATTGAAAAGGCAATGCTCTTAGCTAACCTATTTAACTGATCCACATATACATCAATATCTTTCTGTACAGACATATAGCCTTTTAACTCTCCCTTTTCAGGCTGAAATAGTTTAATACCCGTATCCGTAGTTAGTGTAGCAGTTCCTCTTGTTCCTGTTAACCCTACTGGAATATCATTACCCTTAGAGTTAACCCCTTCAATTCTATTTCCCACTTTATCTATAGCATAACCTTCCTTATCTGACCAAAGCACTCTACCTTGATCTAAGGTGGTATAGTCTTCACTCTCTAATTCCATGGTTATAGTTACTTTATTTTCCTCACTAGACATGTCCCCATTCTTATAATAAGTAACATCATAGGTTCCACTTTCACCTGGTTTTTGTCCATCTTTTGGAATAATAGTGTTTATATAAGAAAATCTTCTAACCTCATCGTTAGGACTAGACCTTACAAGATAAGCATTATCTACACCTAAATCTTCAGTTGGTCTAAGGTCCTCTCCAGCTAAGGACTTTTTATCAATGGTAATACCAAATTTTGCACTTAACTGGTCTACTAATAAATCTCTTTTATCCATTAAATCATTAGGCTCATTTCCGCCTACTTTTACGCCTATAACTTGCTGATTTAACTCACTTATTTGATCAAGCATATTGTTTATATCCACTACATTCTGCTTAATAACCTCTTGGCTGTTACCTTTTAGCTTTATTAGCTGGTTATAAGCATTGTTTAATTCATCTGTAAGTGCTTTAGATTGCTGTGCCACTACGGTTCTTGCATTAGAACTCTCCGGGTGTTTTGAAAGCTCCTGCCAGGAATCAAATACTTTTCCGATGAGAGTAGATATACCCGTGCTGCTAGGTTCATTGATAATACTCTCAATTTCTACTAAGAATTTCTCGCGCCCTTCATATAAACCCTTAGTACCATTTTCCGTTCTTACCTGGTAATCTAAAAAGCTATCTCTAATTCTTACTATGGAGGAAATCTGTACACCTGTACCTAGTTGGCCTGGTCCTATAGAGTTGTTTAATGATGGCATACCAAAAGGCTTTGAAGTCTCCATAGTAGCCCTTTGTCTTGAATAGCCTTCTGTATTAGCATTAGCTATATTGTGACTGGTTACATCTATAGCCTTCTGCTGAGCAAACATACCTCTTTTAGCTACATTAAACGTTGAAAATAATCCTGACATATCTTTCACCTCATACTATTTTTTTACTTTACCATAAGCATTGTAGGTTGCTACTTCTCTTACTGGTTTTAATACGTTTAATATCCTATTCGTAAAACTAAGCCCTTGCTTTATAAGTAACTCATTTGTGTCCTTTTGCAACACAACTTCTTGTAATAGCTGCTTAATTTTATAATAATTGTTTTCTAATTCCTCATCTCTAAGCTCTTCTATTATAGAACCCATAGTCCTATTTTCTGTAAGTTTTCTTCGTTGAACTTCCATATTGGCTATACTTTTATTAGCGTCTTTAATGTTATCAACACAAGCTTCCATTGCAAAAATATCATTAATAACTATACACCTGTGTTGTTCTTCAAGTGCTAGTAAAAGAGTGTCTACAGCTTCTATTTCCTGTATTATAATCTTATTTAGTTCTTCTCTCATAACTAAATATCTCTCCCCTTCATAGTATCAATAATTCTTTTAGCTGTTAATGAGGAGTCCCTCTTGTAGGTACCCTGCATTACTTCATTTCTAATTCCTTCTATCTTCTCCTTTGAATTCACTAATTTGCTATCTAAGGATAACGAACTTAGACTTTTTCCTACTGAAGATAATTCTATGGTATCCTTTTTCGAAACAGCTTTCTTTGATTCTGGTTTAGATGTATTGTTTTTATAGAAACTAACCACA
>CALJTN010000031.1 GCA_937976175.1 uncultured Clostridiaceae bacterium
GGCTACAATGCAATATTTATTGAGTTTAATGAAATAATTAAGGATAATGGCAGTTTGGGTTGTTGTATGTTACCTTTGCAAAGAATGACATCAGATAATTAACTTCAATTTATAAGCTAAATTCTTCCTTTGCTTCATCTGTTATAAGAAAATATTTAAATCCAAAAGAAGCAAGGTATTAGAACTTAAGAATTCTAACACCTTACTTCTATATATTATTTATTATTTTATAAACCTAGCTTATCAGAAATTTTCATCATAGCATTTAAAGAAAGTTCTGCGAATTCTGGGAAAGAAATACCTAAATCCTCAATAGAATACATCGCTTCTCTATTTGCACCAGCTGCAAATCTTAAATCCTTCATTCTTTTTACTATAGATTTTACTTTTACATTAGCTAGCTTTTTATCTGGATAGGCAAGCGCAATAGCTGTAATAAATCCCGTTATAGGATCGCCCGCATAAGCTGCAGCATCCATTTTGCTGAGAATTTTTGTTCCATTTAGCTGGTTATGTGCACAAATTGCATGGTAAATACGCTCATTTCCAAAACCCTCTGACTTTAGTATCTCTACTGCAGTAGGACCATGTAGTTCCGGATTTTTAATCCAATCAATGGTTGTTTCATCTAAGTCATGCAGTAGACCTGCAATTCCCCACTCCTCTTTACTTTCTGGTTCTAATTTCTCAGCTAAAGCTTCCATTACAACTTCAACAGCATAGCAATGAAGTATTAATTTTTCATTTTTCAGATGTTTGAGCAAAAGTTCTTCTGCTCTTTCTCTATCACTCATGTTTATCATCCTTTCTTCTATCATGTTTTAATATGAGTATAACATTAAATTTACCTTCTTTCATTAATTATACTAAAATATACAAACATAGCAACATATGTTGTTTACTAATTAAAAAACCACATTCCTATATATTTAGGAATATGGTTTTTTAACAAAATAAATATATTATTTTCTTCCTGTTACTAAATCTCTAACATCTCCGAGAATAGCTCTTGGGACTGGTAAATCTAACATAGTTTTAAGTCCTGGTGTTGCATTCATTACTAGTGGAATCATATTAACACATATAGCTATTGTTGCAATTCCTCCTGGTATTTCTGGTTTAATCTGAAGATTTAAGTCTGGAACTCCCTTAATTGTTATATAATCTCCAGTATCTATGTTCTCCATTTCTGGTTTGATCTGTTGAGGATGTTCCATTGTAATAAACAATTTATCTCCTAAATCCGCAAATCCTAATTGCTTACATCCTGCAACGTCTCCGGCCTTTACGCTGACAATATCTGTACTACGTGGAATTGTTGTTAGAATCGGTGATTTTTCCTGTCTAATATTATTAAGCTTAATGTTAAAGGCTTCTTCAAACATTCCAAAAGATTGTAAGAATCCAACGTGGCCGTCAATTGTATCGTCTTTAACGCCTTGTATAAACTCTTCCTTTTTAAGTCCTATACCTTGCTCCACCATAACTGCTCTACCAAAGCAAGCTAAGTCATTAACTCTAGTAGCGTTTATGCTGTCAACTGTATCACAAACTCCTGTAAGCATTATTGCAACTAAATCCATTATAAATCCAGGATTTACTCCAGTTCCTAGTATTGCAATGTTATTTTCTTTAGCGATTCTATCCATTTCATCTGATAATTCTGGGTCTAGTGCTCTTGGGTAAGACATTTCCTCAGCTGTAGTAACAATATCCATACCAGCTTCAGCAGCCATTTTTATTAATGGGAATACAACTTTTGTAAAGGAAGCTGTAGCCATAAGGCAAACATCTGCAAACCCTTTCTTTATAACTTCTTCAGCATTATTAGTAATTATGCATGAGTTATCTTCATTAGGGGAAACTCCTAATACTTCATAAAGTTTTTTTCCCACTTTGTTTGGATCCATATCAATAGCTCCTACTATAGTAAATCCTTCTTTACCAAGTACCATTGATGCAATACCACATCCCATTACACCCATTCCCCAAACTGCAACTCTTATCTTATTTTTCATAATCTTTCACTCCTCAAATTTTATATTTTACTATTTTTATAATATTTTTCAACATAAGAAGACGTCATAGCTGATAGCAAACAACCATAATCAATGTTAAAATCCACAATATCTCCTACAGTTAGTTCTCTTTTGCTGTCTGTTACATCTAAAATTAGATGATCACTGCTTGCACCAAAAATCCTTATATCTGTATCTACAGGAGTTAATCCTTCCAGTCTTATATCTTGCCTTCCTACTGCTACAATAGCTCTTTTTCTTATACCTTTATCTTCAAAGCTAGGTTTATTGCCAAAAGCATCCATTCCTATGTTACCTGTTGGTATAGTAGCTTTGCTTTTTAGCTCAATTATTTCACCCTTCAATATAAAGGCATCTTCATAACAATTAGGCACTGATACTCCATAAGCAGTTTCCCTACCAAGAACTATTGATTCACCTATTCGAAGCTGGTTGATTCCTTCTGGCATAGTATCATTCATAACCATATAAAGACTGCTAGAATTCCCCCCAGAAACCACTGGTAAAGTAATTCCAAAAGTTTTTTCTAAATCTGATTTTAGCTTTATAAGTATGCCTAAGTTTTCTCTATCAGGAATTACTCCACCATAACAAGTAAGATTTGTTCCTAGGCCAATTAATTTAATGTTATCTATTTTTATTATTTCTTCCACCGTAGAAATTACATCCTTTATTAAGACACCTTCTCTTAAATCCCCTAAATCCACCATTAATATAATATTATGTGTTTTATTTAGTTCCTTTGCAGCAAGGCTCAAAGCCTTAATGGTAGCAAGCTCTGAATTTAAGCTTGTATCACTATATCTAACAACTTCAGCTGCCTCGCTAATCATTGGAATTCTAATCATCAGCTTATTACAACTTAAGTCTTTTAGTTTCTTCAAATTTGAAATCCTAGCATCAGCAAACCCCGTAACTCCAGCTTGAAGCATAGCTTCTGCAATGTGCTTACTGGCACAAAACACCTTACTAACTGCAGCAACCACTATCTGTTTTTTATTACACAAATCTAGGATAATCTTTGCATTATGGGTTATTTTTTCTAAATCTATTTCTACACAAGGATAAATCTTATTCATATAAATACTCCCCTTTTTTTAAATTGGGTTGTCATTTTCTTTAATTTGCATATCTACTGTTATATCTAAGCTTTGAATTAACAGTGCTTTTGCAACTTCTTTGTTCTCTCTACTTAAGACTCCTGCACAAGCCATAATATAGTTTTTATCCAGTAGCACCTTAGCACCCTTCTTAGGTAACATTGTAACTTCATCCTTTACATATCTTATTCCTAGCAGCAAATCCTCTCCCCTAGGAAGTCTTGTAAGTGCGCCTCCTGTACCTATTATATATCTAACCTCCGATAAGTCCTTACCATAGGCCACAAACCCGCTTTCTCCATCATATTTTCTTTTTATAAATCCTACATGCCTATCTATTGCAAGCTCTAGAGCCTTTTTCGTCAGCAGGCTACTTGCATTTATATCTTCCTCTTCTGCAGGTATAGGTTTTATGTGCTGCGTTATATATTCCTTGGTAAATCCACCCAGGTCCCGTGAATCAAGTAACTCTATTACATTTTTGCTATTAACAAAAACTCCAAGATCTCCTTCTACAGTTCTCTTAGCCTTTGGCTCAGGATTTACTAACATATCCAAAACCACAGCACTTCCCTCCGTAACAGAGTGCACATCAGTTGTAGCACCACCTACATCGAATACTACTAAGTCACCTATTATATCGTATAAGACTTTTGAGCTTTCCATAACCGCTCCTGGTGTTGGCATTATGCTTCCATTTACCATTTCTTTTATTTTATTCATACCAGGTGCTTTTACTATATTCTTTTCAAAAGCCTGTTGTATTATTTTTCTTGCTGGTTCCACATTTAAGGTATCTACCATTGGATAAACATTATCAATGCAATAAATCTCTTGTCCTTCAAATATTTCCTTTATTTCTTCCGCATTTTCGATGTTTCCACAGTATACAATGGGAATACTGAATTTCTCAGCACTTATAAGTTCTGCATTATAAAGAGCTGTTTCTCTTTCGCCATAATCCGTACCCCCTGCAATCATTATCATGTTGGGTTTTATATCATGGATTCTCTTTAAATCACTTTTTCTCATCTTCCCAGCAGTAACCATTTTTATGATACCACCAGCACCAAGGGCCGCTTCTCTAGCTGCTTTTACAGTCATCTGTTCCATAAGTCCGTGAACCGTTATGCGAAGCCCCCCTGCTGCACTAGAAGTTGCTAGCATTCTTTCCCAGGTAATTGATTCCTGTATTTGATTTTCTATATCTTTTACTGCATTTTTAAGTCCAATAGTTACATCACCATCAAGAACTGTAGTACAGCTTTTACCTTGAAAAGGAATTTCTACAACAACCTGACCCATAGAGTCATAGCGCGCATTAAAAGCTGTAACCAAAGTAGTGGTGCTGCCTATTTCAGCAACTAGATAATCTACCTTCACAAGAATTCACTCCCTCTTTATTCTTCTTCGTTATCAGGAATACCCATTAATTTTTTAATTATAAAGGATGCAACGGCTGTACCATTTGATCCACGTCCAAATCCAACGTCCATACCATTTGCTTTAGCTATTTCATCGGTTACTTGTGTACCACCAGAAACAAGTATAATTTTATCTCTTACACCTTTTTCTATGCAAAGATCACTAAGTTTTCTCATGTTTTTTATATGCACATCATTATGAGAAATAATTGTAGAACAAAGTATTGCTTGAGCTTTTGATTCTATAGCTGCATCTACTAATTTTTCTATTGGACATGAGGTTCCAAGATAAATTGCTTCTATGCCAAATCTTTCTACCCCACCATGCTTTATATCTATAACTTCTCTTAGTCCTACGGAATGTTCGTCTTCACCTACTGTTGCAGCTGCAACTTTTATTGGGTGCTCTTTTACATAGGCCTTCATTACTTCATTTGAAAGTACTTTTCTTCGTTTTGGAAGTACTAGCTCATCTCGTTTTACAGGAGTAAAGTCACAAACACCCTTAATTTCTACAAGACAACCTTCCGCCTTTTGTAATACTTGTTTATGCAGAATTTCCACATCTTTTAAGTTCATTCTCTTGCCCATTTCAATGGCTGCCGCTTCACAAATCTGTTCGTTTTCAGGTATAAACAGTGTAATCTTCACATATCCATCTTTTGACCATTGCACTTCTGGGACTACAGTTCCATCTTCTTTAACTTTTTCCATTCTCTTAAAGGCATTATCATTCTCATCTAATTCATCTATATACTGAATTTTTGAATGGTTACATAATGTACATTCATCAATAACATCGCAAGCTTTCTCATATTCTTTTGGAACATTATTATATCCAAAATGAGCACAAACTGGTGCAAAATAGTCTTCATCTCTTGCAATTATTGTATCAACAGCATCTCCACCATCCATCTTTCTTGCAATACCGTCTCCATTTCTTTCTGGATACTCACCTGAATCTATAAAGAAGCCCGCATCAACTGCTTTAAAATATCCCCCTACCTCTATCATTTCTTCAAGGAACATTATTGCTCTTTCTTGTAGCTCCCTAGTTTTTTCAGGCAAATATCCCGTCTTCTTAAGTTCTATCATATCCATTAACCCATCCATACCTATAAAGGACTGTTTTGCAGTATTTATAGCATGAATATTATTATAATGCCATGGAACATTTCTTCCCTCATCAGGAGTTATAGTACTTTGAATATCCGCTGAAGTTAATTCAGAAATTAATAAATTCAATGTATGTCCAACTGTAGCTTCTCTTTCGCAAGATTCTATATATTTTGTATTCATCTGAGCTCTCATCTTATAATTTTTGAAGAATTCTCTCAGAGCTACTGCGTAAGGCAAGTCATATCTCATACAAGGAGCTGGTGCTGAAGTTGGTGGTACAGTTGATAAGGAAATGTTTTCTGGTTTCATTCCTACTAGTTCTGAGAACTTTGAATTTATAGCGTGCTGTACCATAAGCTCAGGCATTACTTTATAACCTTTCATTGCCGTTGCATTTGCATTATGAGCACCATCTATTTGAAGCATTTCTGCCCAAGACATTACTCCTTTTGCTACTGCAGCATCTACAAAGGATCTATACATATTTATATTTCTATAAAGTACATTGTACTGTGGATCTTGGTGAGCTCCATTAACACCTTCTTCTGCGAACATAACTGCTACATCTGGACCAGCTACACCTGATACATAGGAGTGGAAATTAATTTTTCTTCCTACTTCTTCTTCGATTAAATCTATAGCTTTTCTTGTTGCTCTAACTTCTTTTCTAGTTATTGGTACTCCGCCTATACCTTCTGGGCTTCCTTCTAATAGTCCATCAAAATGGCTTTGTCCTGCTGTTCTAATAACCATTAAATGATCCGCACCATGCCATGCTGCCATTCTCATTCTTCTTATATCATCTTCAAATCTTCCTGAAGCTATTTCTGTGGTAATAACTGCTTTTGGTTGTGGATCTATACCTTCAAAACTTCTTGATGCAGGAAGGCCATGACTTTTCTTTAATGGAGCTGATATTTCACGATATGTAAATTCTCCAACTTTTCCTTCTTTATACTCTTCTCTCCAGTGCCAGCCTCTCCATTTTGGTTCATATTTATCTAAATCCTTTAATATTTCTTCTACATTAAGCTTTATATTTTCTTCTAACTTTTCAACCATTATTTGTCACTTCCTTTCATTTTTTCAGATACAAGTTCCCAGCCTATGCCCTTAGACAATTCCTCTCCTGCTTTAAGATAATCCATGTTCTTTAGCTTTGCATAGGTTAAAATAACATTTCCAATACCCTTTCCAAGTAACTTCCAGTTTGTTCCATGCTCAATTAATGGTTTTGCTTGTAAACTTGAAAATCCCATTCTTAAAGCTACAGACCGCTCTATAGCTGGTGAGGTGTGGCCATATGCTAAATCAACAATAGGCTTTACAATTTCATCAGTTAAGCTCCAAAACCTGTCATATAATTGTTCCTGGGTAAGCCCTTTTAAATGTTCTCTTCTTACTTCAAAATCATCTTCTCTTTTCATAAATTAATTTCCCCCTAACATATTTTTATGTTGTACTCTTTTAATATTTCAACTATTTTCTCTGTACACATTTTTGTTTCTACTGCCAAAAACTCAATATCAACCTGTTCTACCTTATTCTCTGTTAATTTGTTAAGAACATTTTTCATATAGGAATTTTTTAAACCATCCATTTCTACATCAGTAACTGATACTACTGATGGATGAGATGGGATTATAATATTTCTTCCAGGAACTTGTTCTTTTGGATCACCCACATAAACTTCAATGCCATTTTCCTTAGCAAAATTGAGCTGAGGTACTAAATGTTTTCCCGCTCCTGTATATTCAGTCTCTTGTACAACTATTATGGCATCATCCTCGTATTCCTGAGCAATGGCAAACGCCGCTACAAGGGATGTATTTCCAGCAGGTCCTCTCTCTAGTCCTTCAATGGCCGCTAATATCTCAGTCATCCAAAATACTTCACCTTGAGTAATTGTTACATATCTATCTAAATACCTTAGTGGCCTTGCAGCGCTTCTAGGTACATCAGATCTATCTGGACTAGTCATAAATGGAATCCCAAATCCTGTATGTCCTGTTGTAAAGGATTTCTTATTAAAGTCTAAATCTGACGCCATATGAAGACCTGAAAGGTCAACTGAGGCTCCTATTATTTTTGTTTTCACAGCACCTGCTTTAATAAGTCCTCTTGCGGTACCAGTAACATTTCCACCACCTGCATGAGTTATAATAACTGCATCAGGGTCTTTACCTAATTTTTCTCTACACTGCTCAGCTATCTCATACCCTAGTGTTTCAACTCCTGCTATTCCGTATGATGAGTATAGTGAAGCATTGTAGTAGCCTGTATCTTCTAAAACTTTCAGATAAGTGTAAAATAGCTCTGGACCTACAGAAAGCCTAATAACTTCCGCTCCAAACCCCTCACACTTTCTTCCTTTTTCTAATATTTCTGGTTGTCCTACTTTTTTTGAATCATAGCATTCATTCGCTATTATACACTTAAGTCCCCTTATGTTAGCTTGTGATGCAACTGCCGCTCCATAATTACCTGAAGTAGCCGCTCCTACACCTTTGTATCCTCTCTGCATAGCATCAAAAACAGATATAGCTGCTCTTCTATCTTTAAAACTTCCAGAGGGGTTGCAACTTTCATCCTTTACAAATATTCTTGCTGCACGTCCAGTACTAGAAGTCTTTCTTGCTAATTTTGTAAGATTCTTAAGTTCTATTAGTGGCGTATTTCCTACCCCTACGCCCTTTTGAATTTCTCTTACTTCTTCTAAGCAATATCCAACATCCTTCATCAACTCTTCATAATCAAAGGAGAGCTTTCCAGTTTCATATTTGCTATAATCTATTCCTATAGATTTAAGAATTATTTCACTCTTTCGTTCCATAAGTTCTTCATATTTATTCACGCTCTTTAACCTCCTTTTAGTCATAATCTTTCATGCTACAATATCAAAAACTTAAAATTATTATTTTACTCAGTTATTATCTCTCTTGCTTGTTTTCCTATATTGCTTATTTCTTCAACATATTTACCATAGGTATGATAATATCCAGGTTCTATGTCTACAATTTTACCTCTAGCAATTCTACCTATATTAGTTTCAACTTGCACCTCATCTCCCAGTTTAGAGTCGCTAAGGCACTTTCCGCGCGTCCAGCTTTTAAGAGGAGTTTCTTTTGTCACAGCTGGTATGTTTGAAGCTCTATCTTCTGGCATTAACACGATTTCTTCTACTTCAACCCAGGTGCCTTTTCTTATCATAATTTCTTCCTCCAAGTTTAAAATTATTATTAAAAGTTCTTAATTAACATATAGCAATTATCGTGCCAAAAATAAACACATGTATTTAAGCCATTGCTTAAGTACATGTGTTTATTTTTAGCAAAATATTTTGCACATTTTTTTATAATGTAACCCTTTAACTTGTTATTTTTAGTTATCCACCTATTTCCAAAGGTACTTTGCCTTGTGCAAAATAATTTGCATATGTAGCAAATATTTTTGCATAATTTAACATTCTTCTACTATTTTATGAATTTTTATCTTATATTGAAGATTTTGCCTTGAAATACTAAGCTCTCTAGCTGTTTTACTAACATTATAATTATTCTTTTTTAATATTTTTTCTATTATATTTTTTTCAATATCGCTCATATAATCTTCTAAATCAAAATTCCCATCTTTTTTTGATACTCCGCCGTAAACACTATTAGAATTATGGTTTGCTATTCTAAAATCAAAATACTTTTCTGTTAATATTGAATTATAGTCTGCCATATTTATTGCAGCTTCAATAACGTTTGTTAGTTCTCTGATGTTTCCTGGCCAATTATAATCTTTAAGCTTCTTCATCATACCTTCATCAATTCCTCTTATATTTTTAAATAGAATTTTGTTATACTTCTCAATTAACTTTTCTACAAATATAGGAATATCATCTTTTCGTTCTCTTAGTGGAGGTATATCTATTCTCATTACACATAATCTATAGTAAAAATCTTTCCGAAGCTTTCCACTCTCAATAAGTTTCTCTGGTTCTTCATTTAATGTAGCAATTATTCTTACATCTATATCTATACTTTTAGTACCCCCAATAGGTCTTATATACCCCTCTTGAAGTACTCTTAAAAGTTTAGATTGAAGATATGGTTCTAGCGAATTAATTTCATCTAATAAAATGGTCCCATGATTTGCTTCTTCAAACAATCCCTTTTTATTTTCCGCTCCTGTAAATCCACCTTTTTCTGTTCCAAAAAGCATTCCTTCTAATAACAGAGCAGGAATAGCTGCACAGTTTATAGGTATGAAAGGCTTATTTTTTCTAATCCCATCATAATGAATGCTTTGTGAAAAAACCTCTTTACCTGAGCCCGTTTCTGCATACAATAATACAGAAGAACTTGACATACTAGCTTTTTTAGCTTTTTCTATAGCACCTTGCATAATAGGGTTATTACCATATATATCACTAAACGTATAATGTGTACTCTGCTTTTCATCTGTGTTTTGGAGTTTGCAAATACTTTCAGTTAATTCTTTTAGCTGAGTCATGTCTTTAGCTATTTCTATTACCGCTATAACTTTATTATCTAAGGTTACTGGCACAGTAGTATTTATAGTAGTGACTTTTTTCTTATACCCGTTGGCATAATGTTGTATTAAACCTATAATTTTTTCACCAGTCTTTAGTACATTCATAAGAGTAGAATCATCATCTTTTACGTCCTCTAGATACTCACTAACCTTTTTCCCTATTACTTCCTCAGGTGCCACTCCTTCTACTCTTCCCATGGCACTATTGTAATATATAGTCCTCCCATCACTATCTACTACTTGGATTCCTTCCTCCAAATTTTCTAGCAAACATGCTAATATTTTTTCTGCGTTTGGAATTTTAACATCCATATCACCCTCCATAATGCAGTATTTAGTTTATTATTATAATTATACCACATCCTCCAAAAAAAGCATCTGCCTAAGCAGATGCTTTCCCTATTCCTTGCAATAGTCCCTAATATAATGGATATTTACTACATAATTGTACTACTTTTTCTCTAATTTCTTCTAAATTTCCTTCTCTATTTTCTATTGTTTCATTTATCAGCTCAGCTATTTTTTTCATTTCCTCTTCTTTAAATCCTCTTGTAGTAACAGCAGGTGTTCCAATCCTTATACCACTTGTAATAAAAGGGCTCAAGGTTTCATTTGGTACTGTATTTTTATTTACAGTAATACCAACAAGATCTAGTAACTTTTCAGCTTCCTTGCCAGTAATATTTTTATTGGTTAATTCTATAAGTAAAAGGTGGTTATCCGTTCCTCCAGATACTAACTTAAATCCATATTTTAGAAGTTCTTCTCCTAGGATTTTTGCATTTCTAACTACTTGATCAATGTAAACTTTAAATTCAGGTCTCAGAGCTTCTCCAAAGCAAACAGCTTTAGCTGCTATAGTGTGCATTAGTGGGCCCCCTTGCATACCTGGGAAAATAGCTTTATCTATTTGTTTTGCATATTTTTCTTTACACAAAATTGCTCCACCTCTAGGACCTCTTAAAGTTTTATGAGTTGTAGTGGTAACAAAATCTGCATAAGGTACTGGCGACTGATGTGCTCCGGTTGCAACAAGTCCTGCTATATGAGCCATATCCACAAACATATACGCGCCAGCCTCATCACATATTTCTTTAAACAATGCAAAATCTATTGCTCTTGGATAAGCGCTAGCACCAATAACTATCATTTTAGGATTATGTTTCTTAGCTAAAGCCCTCACTTCATCATAATCTATAGTCTCTGTTTCTGAATTAACGCCATAAGGAATGATGTTGTATAACATCCCTGAAAAATTTACTGGACTTCCATGAGTTAAGTGTCCGCCATGACTTAAATTCATTCCTAGCACTGTATCTCCTGGTTTTAGCACTGAAAAGTATACCGCCATATTAGCTTGAGATCCTGAATGAGGTTGCACATTGGCATGTTCTGCACCGAAAAGTTCTTTCATTCTATCACGTGCTAAATTTTCAGCCTTATCTACTACTTCACAGCCTCCGTAGTATCTTTTAGCAGGATATCCCTCTGCATATTTATTAGTTAATATAGACCCATTTGCTTCCATTACAGCTTTACTTACAAAATTTTCAGAAGCAATTAGTTCAATATGATCCTCTTGTCTTGTATTTTCCTCTTCAATAATTTCGTAAATCTTTAAATCATTGTTTTTTAAGTATTCCATCATATTCATAACCATCCTCTCGTATTTTAAATTAAATGCTAAATCTATGTAGTTGTATGATTAATTCTAAATTTAATAAAAATAGCACTCTATTTTTTTGTAAATATATATTATACTTAGATTATAGGATTTATTAGCATATTTATCAACAAAAATATGAAAATTTTCCTGAATGTTCTGACTTTCTTAGTATCTATGGCTATTATGATAGCTAAAGTCCTTAATAGCATATTCAATATTTGTCTTTCTTATTAATAAATAATAACAAATAACTTAATTTTCTAACTAACAATATTTTATTTAATTTATGGTATATAATAATAGAGCAAATTCTATTGCTTTATTATTATAAAAAATTAAATATTTAGACCTTATAATAGTATGGGAAAATCTAAAACTAGTTTTATATGAAAAGGAGGATCCATGTATACTGATAATATTATTCATATAGCTGCAGAAGCTGGAAAAATCATATTAGAAAATGGCGGTGAAACTTATAGAGTAGAGGAAACAATCACTATGATATGTAGTTCCTATGGCATACCGCGTACTGAAAGTTTTGTAACTCCTACTGGTATTATGATTTCTATAACCAATAGTGAAAATCAAACCATTTCATTAATTAGAAGAATAAGTAGTAGAACTGTTAATCTTCACAAAGTCTCCATGATTAACAATCTCTCTAGGGAAATAGCTTCTAATCCTTTATCCATGATGGATATAAGAGAAAAAATTGAGTATATTAATAACTTACCTCCTTATTCTCAAAAGACAACTACTTTTTTTTCTGCTTGCTCCGCAGGATTTTTCACCTTACTTTTTGGTGGAATTTATAAAGACTTCTTTGTAGCCTTTATAATTGGAGCTCTTATAAATTGTTTAAGTGGATTTTTAGACAAGTTAAATGTAAATAGCTTTCTAAAAAACATGCTTGGTGGTGCTTTAGCTGCATTCATAGCCCTCCTAGCTACATCGCTAGGTCTAGGAGGCAATATGGATATTATAATAATAGGGTCCATCATGCTGCTAGTACCAGGTATCGCCATAACAAATGCAATAAGGGATACTCTTGCCGGTGACTTAGTTTCCGGTATATCAAGATCAGTAGAAGCACTATTCATAGCCATGGCCATAGCTGCAGGCACAAGTGTAGTTTTCAAGATATGGTTTTTATTATTTGGAGGTAACCTTATATGATTCTTAATTCTTTTTATGCCTTTTTAAGTTCTCTTGGTTTTGGAATATTATTTAATATTAGAGGTAAAAACCTAATAATCGCCTCCATTGGAGGGGGCCTCGGCTGGTTTACCTACCTTCTTTCCTCCAAATTACAACCTTCCATAGTTTTTTCACTATTTCTCGCCTCCATGGTGGTGAGTATTTACTCAGAAATTATGGCAAGAGTATATAAGAACCCTGTGACTATATTTATAATCTGTGCAATTATACCCCTTGTGCCCGGAGGTGGAATGTATTTTGCCACCCTGGAAGCAGTAAAGGGGAATTTAAATGCAGCTCTATCCAAAGGGGTTGAAACCTTATTTAGTGCAGGCGCCATTGCAGTTGCAATAGTTTTTGTATCCTCCATAAGTACAACTTTCAAAAAAATAAAGAAGTAAAATTTGCATGAAATTTTACTTCTTTATTTTTTACTTTAAGAACATAAGAAAAGTCGAAACCAGTTCTTGAATTTTTTCTTCTTCAACTGGATCATCTTTATGTACTAGACAGTTTTTTGTATATCTTTCTAAAACAAGCCCACCAACCTTATTCATAGCAGCTCTAACTGCAGCAACTTGCACCAATATGTTTTTGCAACAAGCTTCGCTGGATACCATCTTTTCTATCCCCTTAACCTGTCCTTCAATTTTTCTTAATCTAACTTGAATATCTTTCACTAATTCATCGTTCATGGATATATCATTCACTAGTTGGTTGTTTATTGATTCATCTTTTTCGCTTATCATATTACCACTCCTATACATAACGTACTAAAACTAAACAATTAATACTTAATAACTCTTTTTTTCACTTATGAAGTATACCTGATAATGAACAACATACCCCGTATACGTACTACTTGTAATTATATCATGGTAATAAATTCAAATCAAGACATAAGGCAGCATAAGTAAAAAGAGCATAATACTTAAATATTATACTCTTTTTATTTGAAATGTATTCTCCTAAACCCTTACTTCTTTTCCTCAGTTTTTGTAATACCAAGTTCGTGAAGCTGTTTGTCATCAACCATGTTTGGTGCTTCAGTCATTGGACAGAAAGCATTTTGGTTTTTAGGGAAGGCAATTACATCCTTAATATTTTCCGTTCCTGCTAGGAACATTACAATTCTATCCAGTCCAAATGCAAGTCCGCCGTGTGGTGGTGGACCATATTTGAAGGCTTCTAGTAAGAATCCAAATCTTTCCCATGCTTTTTCCTGAGTAAACCCTAAAACTTTAAACATTGTCTCTTGTAGCTTAGAGTCATGTATTCTTATACTTCCTCCACCTAATTCTTCTCCATTTAACACTATGTCATAGGCTTTAGCACGAACTCTACCCGGCTCTGATTCTAGGTACTGTAAGTCTTCATCCATGGGCATTGTAAAAGGATGGTGTGCTGCTACATATCTATTGTCTTCTTCATTGTAATCTACCAGTGGGAATTCTGTAACCCATACAAAGTTAAATTCCTTATTATCTTTTAATATTTCAAGCTCTTTAGCTAACTGTAACCTTAATGCACCTAAAGTTTGTAGCACAATGCTATCTTTATCAGCAACAATAAGTACTAAGTCTCCACTCTTTGCCTCTACCTTGCTTAAGATAGCCTGCATTTGCTCTTCATTTAAGAACTTAGCTATAGGTGATTTAATCTCATCTTCTTTATAAGCAATCCATGCGAGTCCCTTTGCTTTATAAGTTTTTACGAACTCACCTAATTTATCAAGCTTTTTTCTTCCCATATCTGCAGCGTTATCAACCTTTATAGCTCTAACTGAACCACCATTATCTATGGCGCCTTTAAATACTGCAAATTCACACTCTTTTACTTCTTCTGTAATATTCTTTATTTCCATTCCAAATCTTAAGTCTGGTTTATCTGAGCCATACCTATCCATAGCTTCTTTGTATGGCATTCTTCTTATAGGAAGCACAACATCTTCATTTACTATTTCTTTAAATACCCTTTTAATCAAAGCTTCATTTACAGCTATAACATCATCTTGCTCAACAAATGACATTTCTATATCTACTTGTGTAAACTCTGGTTGTCTATTTGATCTTAAATCTTCATCTCTAAAGCACTTTGCTATTTGGAAATACTTATCATATCCAGACACCATTAATAATTGCTTGAATAATTGTGGTGATTGCGGAAGTGCGTAGAACATTCCGGGATAGTTTCTACTTGGAACTAAATAGTCCCGAGCACCCTCTGGAGTACTTTTGGTAAGCATAGGTGTTTCCATTTCTAAAAACCCATTCTCATCTAGAAAGTCACGAACAATCTTAGCTGTTTTATGACGTATCATAAGAATTCTTTGCATATCTGGTCTTCTTAAGTCAAGATACCTATATTTTAATCTTATATTTTCTGAGGCATCTAAATCTTCTTTTATATATATAGGTGGAGTTTCTGATTCAGATAATATCTTTATGTTTTCACCTTTAAGCTCTACCAATCCTGTTGGTAAATTTTCATTTGGAGATTCTCTTTTAATAATTTCACCAGTTACAGCAATACAGTATTCTGATTTTACTAAATCTGCCTTTTCAAAAGCTTCTCTGTTTATTTCTTCTCCAAATACTAATTGTAGTAGTCCTGTTCTATCTCTTAAATCAATAAAAACAAGTCCTCCTAAATTTCTTTTTCTTTGAACCCAGCCCATTACAGTTACTTTATTTGATATGTGTGCTTCGCGAAGTTCGCCACACATATTGGTTCTCTTTAAACCCTCTAATGCTTCTCCCATTTTATTTCCTTCCTCTCTAAACACTATTTTGAATATTTATTTTAGATAAAAATGAAGCTCACTACCTAAACTTTATATTGTCTTCATTTATATATATTAATCATCATCTGTCATTCCTAGACATTAACCACTTCAGAAGGAGATTTATACTCTTCCTAATAAAAGTAGAAACTTTTCTTCTAGAATGTGACTAACCCTTAAGGGGAAAGCTTAAGCCCTAACTACATTAACAATTTCCTCTAAGTTATCTAAGCTAATTTCAAATTGCTCTCCGTCAGACATTCTTTTAATTTTAGAAGTTCTGCTTTTAACCTCGTTATCACCTAAAATCATTGTAAAATACGCCTCAATTTTATTGGCATATTTCATTTGAGCCTTTACACTTCTATCCAAATGATTACAATCACAGTTTACACCCATTTTTCTTAAGGCATTCACAATTTTAATTGCTTCATATTTAGCTTCTTCATCCATGGAACCAACATAAAGCTCCATGTATTTTTCTTTAGGAACTTCTATATTATTTTCTTCTAGGCATAATAACAATCTCTCTATGCCCATACCAAATCCCATGGAAGGTAAGTCTGGTCCGCCTAATTGCTTGATTAAATTATCATATCTTCCACCACCACATAGTGCAATTCCGTTTTTGTCAAGTACTTCAAATACTGTTTTTGTGTAATAATCGAGGCCCCTTACTATGCGTGAATCCACCCCAAAGTCTATATTCATAACACTTAGATATTTTTTTAAGCTTTCAAAGTGAGTAGAACACTCTTCACAAATATAATCAGTAATTATAGGTGCATCTTGAACTAATTCCTTGCAGCTATTAACTTTGCAATCTAAAATCCTTAATGGGTTTTTTTCGAATCTACCCTTGCAAGTTCCACAAAGTTCTTCATATTGATTACCTAAAAACACTTTTAATGCCTCATTGTATTTTTTTCTACAACCCGGACATCCCATGCTGTTAATTTTTAGTTTAACACCTTCTATTCCAAGTTCCTTATATACTCTCATCACAAGGCTAACTACCTCAGCATCAATAGAAGCTTCTTTTGAACCGAAAACTTCAACTCCAAATTGATGATGTTGCCTAAATCTTCCTTTTTGCATTTTTTCATATCTGAAACATGGAGTTATATAATATAACTTCGTAGGTTGAACCTCATTGTAAAGACTGCCTTCTACAAAAGCTCTTACTGCAGAAGCTGTACCTTCTGGTTTCAGTGTAATACTCCTTCCACCCTTATCTTCAAAGGTGTACATCTCCTTTTGAACCACATCCGTAGTTTCTCCTACTCCTCTTTTAAAGAGTTCTGTATGTTCAAACATAGGTGTTCTAATCTCCTTACATCCATATACAGAACATAGTTTTCTAAATAAGTTTTCTACATATTGCCATTTATAAGCATTTCCAGGCAACATATCCTTAGTCCCCTTAGGTGCTTTAATATCCATATTTACTCCTCCTCTTACTTAACTTAGAATTTAGAGTATAAAATCATAAGAAAAACTTCTTTGACTTTCAGTTCTTAACTGTTAACTATATAAAGTTTCCAGCAACGAGATTTTCTTTTCGATCATTTCATCTACCCTTTTTATGTACTCTCTAACATCCTTCAAATTTGCAAATCTTTCGTGTCTATTTTCCTCTAAAAAAACAACTTTACAAACTGCATCTGCACCAAGTGCAATAATTGTCTGTTTCTCCTCAATCATTTGAATATTATATATTCCCTCTTTGGAAGGTGCTGCATATCCAACATTCTCCATACTACCCACCATGTTTTTCTGCCTATACATATAGTACGGTTTCATGTTAAGTTTTTTAGATAATCCTACAGTGTGCTCATACATTTCGTTTAATTCTTCTTGACCAGGAATTTCAAATCTATGATTGTTAAGCATATTTTCATGGAGCTTAGAAGCCCTTTTTATGGACATACCGTGAATGGTAATACTATCAGGTTTAATTTCAAATACTTTGTCACAAGTTTTTATTATATGTGAAATTTTTTCTCCCGGTAATCCTACTATTAAGTCCATATTTATATTATTGAATCCTAATTCCCTTGCCATAGCAAATTTTTCGCTAACACTATCTACAGAATGATTCCTACCTATTAATTTCAATGTATCCTCATTCATAGTTTGAGGGTTAATGCTTATTCTATGTACTCCATATTTTTTCATAGTGCTTAACTTTTCAAAAGTTATACTGTCAGGTCTTCCACATTCTACTGTAAACTCTTTTACATTATTATTGGCAGTAAATCCTTCATAAATTCGCTTCATTATAAATTCAAATTGCTCATCATTTACAGCAGTAGGGGTACCCCCTCCAAAATATACACATTCTATGTTAAGATCTTTTTCCTTAACGTACCTGCTTACTTCTTTAATCTCATGAGACAAGGCCTCTAAGTAAGGTTCTACTATACTTTTGCAGCTACCTATAGGATTAGAAGTAAATGAACAGTATAGACACCTAGTTGGACAAAAAGGCATACCTACATAAATACTTATATTGTTCTTGTTTTTATTTACAATATTTCTCTCAAACTTTGCAACATCAATACAAAGCTGAGCCTTATCTTCTCTTGTAACATGTTTTTCTTTAAACTCTTTTATAATAGCATCCTCAGAAAACCCATTTTCTAGTAGTTCTAATGCCTTTTTAGAAGGCCTAATTCCTATTAACGTGCCCCAAGGCAAATTCAAAGCTGTGTTTTTTGAGAAATACAGAAAAACAGCTTTTTTCACTTCTTCTTTAAGTTTATTGGACTTATTAATTACGTATTCATGTCTTTCATCCTTGCTTTGTATCTCTATAATCTCTTGCTTTACTTGGATATTAAAATCATAATCTTCTTCCACAAATTTAATATCTGGAAAGGAAAAGAATAAGTTTATTATTTGGTATACATCATAAGTAAAGTCTGCTTTATTTATTTTTACCTTAATCATCTTAACTCCTTAATAAAATTTAGGGTGTAAAATTCACAATGCTACTATACCCTAAATTAATCTTGTAAAAAACAATTCTTCAGTTTTTCATTAATTATTGTGCTACTTAATCCGTGACCAGGATATACTATAGTATCCCCTGGAAGGCATAGTAGCTTTGATTTTATACTAGTAATTATAGTATTAAAGTCCCCTCCTGCAAAATCTGTTCTTCCAATAGAACCTGCAAAAAGAGTATCTCCAGTGAAAACACAATTCTCTATTAAAAAACACATACCACCAGGTGTGTGTCCAGGTGTATCTATGCAAGTAAGCTCTAAGCTAGAAACTTTTATTATATCCCCTTGCTTTAGTAATTTATCTGCACCACCTTCAATCAGTGGGCCGAATAAATGCTCACCCTTAGTTATTAAATCATCATCCTCTTTGCTCATACATACCATTGCCTTTGTGATGTTTTTTAATTCTTCCACTCCTGATGTATGATCTAAATGTCCATGAGTCAAAAGTATATAATTAACTTTTGCGCCTATAGCATCTATAGCTTTAAGAATATCATCCACGTCTCCACCTGGATCTATAACAACTGCATCCTTGGTGTTCTCGTCCATTACAATGTAGCAATTTGCTCCATATATTCCTGCAATAACTTTCTTAATTTCCATTTTAATCCTCCTAGAAGTCTTTCTTGCTCTCTAAAAGTAAGGTTACCGGTCCATCATTTTGTATGTAAACCTGCATATCTTCGCCAAAGTCCCCAGTTTTAACTTCACCTAGTACTTCTTTACACTGTTTAACAAATTCTAAATATAATGCTTCAGCCTGCTGCCCACCAAGTGCTCTCATAAAATTTGGCCTTCTACCTTTTCTGCAATCTCCGTACAGTGTAAATTGAGAAACTACAAGAAGTTCTCCACCTACTTCTAATAAGGATTTATTCATTTTCTCATCTTCTTCAAAAATCCTTAGGTTTAATATCTTATCCTTTAGGAATTTTATATCTTCTTCTGTATCATCCTCGCAAATTCCTAGTAAAACATTTAATCCAAATCCTATTTCACTAACTATTTTCCCACCAACCTCAACTTTTGATGATTTAACTCTTTGCACTACTGCTCTCATAAATATCTCTCCCCTAAATCAAATAAAACTATTCTTTTAGTTTTTTATTCTGTAAACTTCTATTACACCAGACAATTTAGTGATTTTCTTTTGCAATTCTTTTAAATGTTCTATATCAACAATCTTTAGCTTTATATTTATTAAAGCTACATTATTTTTTAAAGTTTTTGCGTTAATTGAATATAGCTGAGTTTTTGTTACGGTTATTACCTCCATAATATCAGATAATAATCCGTATCTATCATCTGCTTTAATCTGAATCTCAGTAATATAACCTTTTCCTTCGCTAGCTCCCCAACTTACCTCAACTACCTTATTCATTTCATTATTCATTAAGGCTTCAGCATTTTTACAATCTTTTCGATGAACAGAAACGCCTCTTCCCTTAGTTATGTAACCTATTATTTGGTCTCCTGGAACGGGATTACAGCACTTAGCAAAACGCACTAGCACATTGCCCTCACCTTTCACTATGAGACCTGAGAAGTCCACTTTCTTCTTTTCATCTTTGCTTATGTTCTTGGTTATCTTTTGCTCAATATCCTCAATAGTCAGAGTTTCTGGTTTGTTTTTATTTTCAAAAACCTCTCGCAGTCTATTAACTACAGTTGAAGGCATAATATCTCCCACCCCAACATAAGCAAACAAGTCATCTAGAGCTCTAAAATTATATTTCCTGTATATTTTTTCTATTGCTTCACCCTTTGCAATTTCTCCAAAATTATAACCTTGTCTCTTGGATTCTCTTTCTAATAATTCTTTACCTTTTTCAATACTCTCATCTCTTTTAGCTTTTTTAAACCAAGCTTTGATTTTACTTTTAGCTTGATTGCTCTTTGTGATATTAAGCCAATCAATATTAGGTCCTTTAGGAGTAGATGAAGTCACAACCTCAACAATTTCTCCAGTTTTTAGATGATACTCTAGAGGTACCATTCTTCCATTTACTTTTGCACCCATGCACTTATGGCCTACGTCTGTATGAATTCTGTATGCAAAATCAATTGGCGTTGCGTCAAGTGGCAGGTTAATAACTTCACCCTTTGGTGTAAATACAAAAACCTCATCTGAGAACAAATCAATTTTAAACCCTTCCATGAACTCTTCTGCATCAAAGGTTTCACCTTGCCATTCAAGAATATCCTTTAACCAGGAAAGTTTAGAGTCAAATTTTTCATTTTCACTTTCATCATCATTACCCTCTGTTTCCTCTTTATATTTCCAATGAGCTGCAATGCCATACTCTGCAGTTTTATGCATCTCATAGGTTCTAATTTGGATCTCAAAGGGTTTTCCTTGTGGCCCTATTACTGTTGAATGAAGTGATTGGTACATATTAGGTTTTGGCATTGCAATATAGTCTTTAAATCTTCCAGGAATGGGTTTATAAACCGTATGCACTATACCTAGAGCCGCATAACAATTCCCGATATCATTAACTAAAATTCTCACTGCAGTTAAATCAAATACTTGATCTATAGTCTTATTTTTAGCAACCATTTTTCTATAAATGCTGTAAAAATGTTTTGGTCTCCCGTCAATGTCAGCTTCGATTCCAACAATATTTAAATTGAATTTTAATTCAAGCATTATGTTGCTTATATTTTCTTCCCGTTCTACTCTTTTTTCTGCAATTTTTCTAACTAAATTATAATATTCATTTGGGTTTAAATACCTTAAGGATAAATCCTCCAGTTCCCATTTTATCTTAGACATTCCAAGACGGTGGGCTAGTGGAGCATAAATATCCAAAACTTCCTTTGCCTTTAGCTTCTGCTTTGCAACTGGCATATATTTTAATGTACGCATATTATGTAATCTATCTGCAAGCTTAATAAGGATAACTCTAATATCCTTTGCCATAGCTAAGAGCATTTTCCTAATATTATCTGCTTGTTCCTCTTCCTTAGTTTTATACTTTATAAGGCCAAGCTTAGTTACACCCTCAACTAGATTTGCTACTTCTATATTAAACTCTCTACTTACATCTTCAAAAGTATATACTGTATCTTCAATTACATCATGAAGCAAGCCTGCAACAATTGTGCTAGTATCAAGTCCCATCTCTGCTAGGATGCAGGCTACTTCCAATGGATGCACAATGTAAGGCTCACCTGATTCTCTCTTTTGCTCTTTATGCGCAGCGTAAGAAAAATTAAAGGCTTTAATAATAAGATCTTTATCCACTTCTTTACAATTATTTTCAATCTTATATAACAATTTTTCCAACATAGCTTTTACACTCCTAAAATCAAAGGCTGGTTTTATTAACCAGCCAATATTTTTTACTAATATTATATAATATTGTGTAGAATTATGCAATTTTAATTTAGTAATTTACTACACTAAACTTAAATAATAATTAAATATTGTACTTTAAAAGAGACATTATATCATACCCATTTAATTTGTCTTTTCCATTAAGTTCTGTTAATTCAACCACAAAGTTTAAAGAAACCACTTCTCCACCCATTTGTTCTATAAGTTTTGTTACTGCTGCAACTGTACCACCGGTAGCAAGTAAGTCATCTACGATAGCTACCTTTTGTCCTGGTTTTATTGCATCCTTGTGGATTTCAAGTTTATCGCTACCATACTCAAGATCATACTCAATCTGTAAAGTTTCAAAAGGTAACTTTCCTGGTTTTCTAACTGGAACAAATCCTGCACCAAGAGCATAAGCTACTGGCACACCAAATAAAAATCCTCTTGCCTCTGGTCCTACAATAACATCAATTTCTTTATGTTCTAAATATTCTGCTATGGCATCTATAGTATACTTAAGAGCCTCTCCATCTTGTAGTAAGGTAGTTACATCTTTAAAGCTAATGCCCTCTTTCGGAAAATCTTCTATTATTCTAATGCTATTTTTCAAATTCACGGTTATTCCCCCTAAAATAAAATCAAAGTGTACAGATACACGAACATTTTATTTTTTATTTTTTATTTTTTTCGTACACAACTTATTATATATTATAGGACCTTATATATGCAATACAAAGATTATGTAGTATCTCACTGAAATATGAGACTATTTTTTAGTTCTTTATCTAGGTACTTTGATATTTGTAGCGCTCTATAGCTGTCTGAGGTAATAAATAGTTCAACAACAATTTTCGCATTGTCCATTCTGCCAACAGGATTAATGGTAGGCATTAATGTTAATGCCAACTTTGATATAGTATCTTTATTAATAACGTTAATATTATGTGTTTTTATCAATGCGCAGATACCATAATTATTTGTACAATTTAATTGCTTTATACCTTCATAAAGAATTATTTTATTTTCGCCCTCTAAATTTGTTTTACTGGAAATAGTGCCTATCATTACTAAATCCATATATTTGTTAACGGATTTCATTTTGTAATAAGATGAAATTGCTTGGGCTAGTTTAAAGGTTATTCCTGAAGTACATAGGTCTTTGAAGGGATAATTACAACCCTTCTGTTTTGGATTTACAACAATAGTATCAGGCGCATGTTTAATAGGTTCGTGAAAATCCGTGATTATAACATCTATACCCATATACTTACATAAGTCTATTTCACTAGAAGAATTAATACCACAACCTAAAGTTATTATAAGTCCTGGTCCTAAATATTTTATATGACTGGTGATATCTTTTTCATTTAAATCACGACTTTCACTAGGCTCACTTGGTATAAAATACTCAACATCAGCATTTAAAAACTTCAATACTAGCATCAATAAGGAAATCGCTGTAATACTGTCCACATCATAAAAGCCATAAAGTACAATTTTTTCTCTTTCATTTATTGCTTTGACAATTCTATATAATGCATCCTCCATTCCTTTAAGCAAAAATGGATTATACATATTATAATCTATAAATTCATTACTATTCTTTTGTATATTCTTAAGATAATCCACCATAAAAGCTCCTCAAAGTTAATAGAAAACACATTAATTATAATTTAAATTCGTGGTTTTTACAAATACTTTTTCAATAACTGCAAAAGTATTTATCTTTTAATAGATTTTTACTTAATAATTGGATGTGAATTTTACAATTTTCTATTAAATCTTCATCTCCCATGTACCTAAAGAAAATAAAAAAAGACAAAGAAGTACTTAATACATCATACTTCTTTGTCTTTAATTTTTAACTATTTTAATAAGTTATTAATTGTTAAGCCGTTGCTTTCTTATTTCTTTTTTTAAGCAACACCCAAGTAGGGCTTGCTATGAAGATTGAAGAATAGGCTCCAACTAATATACCAATTATTAATGGAAAACTAAGTTCTCTTATAGATGGTACAAATACATATACTGCAATTATAGTAAATAGTGTTGTAGCAGATGTATTTATTGACCTTGCTATAGTTTGTGAAATACTAACATTGGTAATCTCTTCCAAAGATGCTTTTCTCATATTCTTTTGATTTTCTCTTATTCTATCAAATACAACGATAGTATCATTAATTGAGTAACCAACTATAGTTAAAATAGCCGCTATAAACGGTGTATTTACTGGTATATAGAACACCGCATAAACTCCAAGAGTGATTAAAACATCGTGTAACAAGGCAACTACAGCTGCCGTTCCAAATTTAAATTCAAATCTAAAGCCAATATACGCTAACATACAAAATGTAGCAATAATTAATGCAAATATAGCTTTTGATTTCAATTCATTACCAATAGCTCCACCAATTGTATCTTGTGAAAGTAACTCACTAGCTTTAAACTCCGCATTAATGTCTTCTATCATTGCTCCTATTTCATCAGCTGTTAGAGCCTCACTTTTTACGGTTACTTCTAGATTCTTACCATCATCTGTTGTTTTAGATATATATTCACCTTTTGCGTGTTTATCAATTACTTTATCTACATCTGCTTTTTTAAATTCTTCATTCATACTTATCTCAAGTACTGTACCACCTTTAAAATCTATACCTAGGTTTAAACCTCTCGTTGCCATGAATCCCATTCCTATTACAATTACGAATAGAGAAATAGCAAACCATAGTTTAGTTTTTTCAACTATCTTTAGCATATGCTTACCCCCTCTTCACGCCAAAATGGGATGCTTTACTTATTAGTCCCATCTCAACTGCTAATTTTAATAAGAATTTAGTGCTAGTAAGTGCTGTAAATACACTTAAAGTTATACCAATAATTAATGTAAGTGCAAATCCTTTAACTGCTCCCGTTCCCACAGTATAAAGAACTAACGCAGCAATTATAGTTGTAGCGTTTGAATCTAATATTGATGATAAAGCTCTGTTAAAGCCGGCATCCACAGAAGATCTTATGGACTTTCCTGTTTTTAATTCTTCTTTTATCCTTTCAAATATTAACACATTAGCGTCTACTGCCATTCCCACTGTAAGTAGGAATCCCGCTATACCTGAAAGTGTTAAGGTAGCATTAATACCAGAGAATGTTCCAAGAACCAAAACTACATATAAAATTAAGGATATACCCGCCACCATACCTGGTGCTCTATAATATAAAAGCATAAATAATAATACAAATAATATTCCTATAGCTCCAGCCTTCATGCTTAATGGCAATGCATTCTTACCTAAAGTAGCTCCAACTGTTTTAACAGAAATTGCTTTTAACGTTACAGGTAATGCTCCTGATTTAATGATTTGAGATTGTCTTGTAGCCTCTGATAAAGACTTACTTCCTGTAATAACAGCCTTACCATCTGAAATTATTGCTTTAACTGTAGGGCTAGTTAATTCTTCTTCATCCATATAAATAGAAATTGGTTGCCCTAAAAATTTCTCAGTAGCTTCTGCAAACTTTTTCTTTCCTGCTTCATTAAGTTCAAGACCTATAGTAGGTTGATTTTCCTGATCCATGTATGCTGTAGCATCTTTTACATCCTTACCAGTAAGAATTATCTCTTTATCAGGACCAATAAACTTAAGTTCTCCTGACTTTGCCACAGTATCAAGAATTTCTTTAGAATCAAATTTACCTGGTATCTCAATTCTGATTCTATTACTTCCTTCCTGAACAACTAATGTCTCACTAACTCCCATTCTGTTTACTCTCATAGAAATAAGTTCAATTGTTGTATCTAAGGTTTTGGAATCAACCTTTTCCCCTTGAACTTCTTCTAATACAGAAATTCCACCCTGCAAGTCTAACCCTCTATTTATTGTTTCAGTAAATGGTTTAAACCTATAGTCTCCTATCTTTACTCCGTAGAAACCTGTATATGCTAATATACCAACAACTAAAACACTAGTGAGAAACAGTACCATGCTTTTTTTCTTTTTCATCTTTATCCCCCTTCGCTGCTTATTCATAAATACAATTATATTATGATTAGCAAAATTAGTCAATATTAGGTAAATGGAAATTACTTATCCATGGTTTTTGCTTTTAAAGCTATAGCACATTCAATCCTTTTCTTTTGCATCTCACAGCCAATCTCATAAGGAATATGCATATCTCCATTAAAGTTAAAGTTATTTGCTTGGCATCCCCCACTACAGTAAAATCTAGCCCAGCATTCTTTGCATTTAGGTTTATTATAAATGTGGGCCATTTTAAACTCTTGTTCCATTTTTTTATTATTCATTCCATTATAGATATCACCCATTAGGAAGTCTTCATTACCAACAAATTGATGACAAGGGTATATATCTCCATCTGGAGTTATGGCTACATATTCATGGCCTGCTCCACAACCAGAAATTCGCTTATAGACACAAGGTCCACCTTGCAAGTCTATATTAAAATGGTAAAACTTAAAGTCAGTTCCATCCTTATATCTCTGAAGCATATCTGCATATAACTTATCATATTGCTCAAAAATAACTGGCAAATCTTCTTCTCTTAATGAAAGTTCATGTTCATCAGGTAACACTACTGGTTCTATGGATATTTCTTTAAATCCTAAATCTGCCATATGCTTTACATCTTCAAAAAAATCAGTATTTTCTCTAGTAAAGGTTCCCCTAACATAGTAAGCTTTTGACTTATCTCTCATACTGACCATTTTTTCGATATTAGTAAGTATCCGATCATAAGAACCGCTTCCATCTATCCTTGTTCTAACCTTATCATTTACAGATTTTCTACCATCTATACTAAGTACTATATTCCCCATATTTTCATCCATGTATTTCATAATTTCATCATTAAGTAATGTAGCATTAGTAGTCATAGTAAATCTTATTACTTTCTTATGAAGCTTTTCTTGTACCTTGGCATATTCCACTATTTCCTTTATTGTATGGAAGGCCATAAGTGGTTCTCCACCAAATAAATCCACTTCAATGTTTTTTCTTGGCCCAGATTTTTCTATAACAAAATCTATTGCTTTTTTTCC
>CALJTN010000032.1 GCA_937976175.1 uncultured Clostridiaceae bacterium
GAGTTGAAGGGGCAGATGAGGCTAATATCTTTACTGAATCTGAATCAACCTATTCAACAAGTAGAAATTATATGAAAACTGTAGAAGCTTCATTTGAGTACGATAAGGATAGCAGAATAGCAAATATATTCTACAATAATCCTTATAAAAATCATGGGAATGTAGAAAGCTTCTCGCTAAAGGCTTTGAAAGTATTAGGTGAAAATTGGAGTGTGTTTTATGTTCCCTCAGACTGTTTGAGGGAATTTTGCTTTAGCGCATCTAACTTTTACGCAGAAGTAATGATATTTACATAGAGGATATACATGCAATAAGTATATTTGTAAAGGGTGATGATAATGGATTATATAAACAAACTAGAAAAACTGATACACGAGAACAATGGCATGGTATTAACATCGGATTTAGAAAGGTTAAGTATCCCAAGAGTATATTTATCTAAGCTTATAAGTATGGGTAAAATTGAAAGAGTAAGTAGAGGAGTATATGTTGCAGTAGGTGAAATAGAGGATGAAATGTACTATATGCAGGTAAAATACCCTAAACTAATTTATTCACATGAGACTGCGCTTTTTATACATGAACTTACAGATAGAACACCTTTTGAGTATGCTGTAACTGTGCCAAGTGGATATAAAGCACAGCAAAATGTTTCTGAAAACAATAAAGTCTACTATATTAAAAAGGAATTACATGAATTAGGGATTATAACAGCTAAAACTTCTTTTGGTAATAAGATAAAAGTTTATGATGTAGAAAGAACCATTTGTGATGTTTTAAGAAGCCGAGAAAGAATAGATATTCAAATAATGAACGAAGCGTTAAAGAGATGTGTTAAATTGAAAAATGCAGATTTTAGCAGGCTTTCAGAATATGCGAAGGAGTTTAGAGTAGATAAAATACTAAAGAAATATATGGAGGTGCTTCTATGAGCAGTAAAGCCATGAGCTTAAAAGCTAAAATAAAGAATCTTGCTAAAAGTA
Source organism: uncultured Clostridiaceae bacterium (assembly GCA_937976175.1). Taxonomy (GTDB): domain Bacteria; phylum Bacillota; class Clostridia; order Clostridiales; family Clostridiaceae; genus Clostridium_AD. The sequence continues at coordinate 984 of CALJTN010000032.1, forward strand.
AATATATATCAGCACAAGTTATTTTACAAAACTATATGTTTGAGAGATTTTATACAGCTTTAGAAAGATTTTTGAAGAGAGCACTATTGATATTTGGGCGTATAACATTGAAAGTGTTTTAGCTGAGAAGTATGAAACTATATTAAGGCGTGGCGAATTTAACACAAGACCAAGAGATTTTTATGATGTTTACATTTTAACAAAAACTCAAGAGTTTGATAGAAAAATATTTGGTGAGGCAGTTATAAAAACGTCGGAGCATAGAGGTACACAACATATATTTGATGGAATTGAAAGAAGAATAGCTATTATTGCAAATAGTAAGGATTTACAAAACCTTTGGAATAAATACACGAAAAATTATAGTTATGCAAAAGCAATTTCTTATGAGGATGTTTCAAGTATTTTAAATAAATTGATGGAATGGGTAAAGAATCCTTATATATAATATAAAAACTACCGAAATGCATGTTCATCTAAATTTACTGATAAATCTGAGAATACACTTAATGAAGCTACATCGAAGTACAAAGTAATAGCAGTAAAAATGAAGTTTTTGGAGAAAGAATGTTTAGGTGCTTTTATAGGATATGGGACAAATTTAGATATAAGCATAAAGATAAATCAGAAATAGTAGCTGCAGCAATATATACGTATAAAGGCACTCGAGGAAAAGATAAAAGTTACATATACAAATTACTTGACATAGAAAAAGAAATACTAGTATATAACTTTAAAACTATTGATGTAGAAAAAATAAAGCTTGAAAAAATTAGTAAGCTGTACCCCATTGAATGGACACAACTAAAAAAGAGTTGTGAAATCCATTCGATGGGGTAATTTTATGTGGTGTAAAGTAAAAATTACAATCACTTATCTTTATAATTCACATGAAAAATTACCTATAGTGCAAACACCTTTACACAAAGTATCCTTTCTATAGGTAGCATTATAGCATTTTATACTTCTTTTTTGTGTTGTTTAATCTCCAAATATCCATTCTTTCACTTTGTAAGAAGATTTCTGTCTTCCATTTGTGGTGGCTCTTCCATCCATTTATGTTTAATCATTAATTTTCCACCTTTTTTTGCAAAACTAAATGTATCCTTTGAAATAAGCGAAAGTTTGGCATGTAAATCACTTCTCAAACTAAATGATGTACCTATTATATTGTACCCTATTGCTGAGTTGGACATTAAACTAGTTGTAAACAGCATAAGTTTATCAGAAAATTGTGCCGTAGTTGAATCTGTAGCCTTGCCTGCCCATGTACTTGGGGGTTGAATATCACTTTGCAGTAACACATCACTTAATTTAGAAATAATCTTTTTTGCTAATTCCTTGCCTTCTATGAAGTACTTTTTAACTTCATTATCTGTTGAAGTTTGTGCAAAGCCTGTCATAAGTTGCATACCAAAAATATTACTTTCTATAGCCTCATTAAGAAAACCTACCTCTACTGTATTTAATGCACGTTTATCTCTAAAAGGACTACTTCTACTCATATAACTTTTATTTTCAATAATTTCTACTTGTTTTGGCATAGTTACGTATGGTGGTTTTGCAAGAACTCCTTTTCTTAATAGATAATTTGTTGACATAACATAGAATTTATCAGCAATATCGTAGTTAAGCTTTAATATCTCCTGGACTTCTTTCATATATGACATAGCTGTGTATATAGCAGAATGGCCAAAATTTAATTTCATCATTTGACGAAGAAACATTATCTTTAAAATATCATCAAATATTGAAGGTGATTCTATTATAATGTCTCTCTCATCAAATCCAATTGGAATAGCTACCTTTTCATAATTAAATAGATTCACAATTTTATCTTTTATAATTTGTCCTTCAGTAGAATATGCTGTTAGTATTTCTTCCGCTTCTTTATCTATAGTTTGGTCTCTCAAAGACTCACAGGTTATTAAATTTGCGCATGTTGACATATAAGTCATCCACATTGTACCCAGTTCTGATGAGGTTAATTGTACTCTTGCTTCGTTGGTCATTTAAACACATCCTTCTATTAACCTTAAAATATGCTTTTAACAAAAATATATATTTATAGTTTTACCCAACTAATAGTATTCTACTCATGTTTATTTTTATCAATTAGTCTTCATACTTTTAAATCATCACCTGCGCAGCTGTTCCTTTTTTTCGAAGTTGTGATATTAACAACTATTGATTATGTGCGTTAAAACACCATACAACAGTATAAAGTAAGATTAATTAACCCATAATATTATTGAAGAAGATCTGATATGATAGATGTCTCAATACAATTAATAGAAAGAAGGGTATATATGACAACAGAAGCAAAAATACAGTTAACTTCAACAGAACTAGGTACATTATGGATGACTTACCAATCAACATCAGCATCATTAGTGTTGTTTGATTTATTCAAAGAAAAGACTCTTGATAAAGAGGCTCAAAATATACTCATTGAATATACTACTGAATGTCAAAATCTAAAAACTAATATAGAAAATATATTTAATAATGACCAAGCAATTATTCCAATGGGATTCCTTGAAGCGGATATTATAAGAGAAGCACCGCCTCTATTTGATGACTTTTTCAACATAATGTTTCTTCGTCAAATGATGAAATTAAATTTTGGGAACTCTGCCATAGCTTCTGCTATGTCATATATGAAAGAAGTTAATGATTTACTTAAGCTAAACTATGATGTTGCTAATAATTATTATATGAGGACTTCAAACTATCTATTAGAAAAAGGAGTGCTTCCAAGACCACCCTATGCATCTATGCCAAAGCAGGTAGAATTTGTTGAAGACAAAGATTACATGAGTGGATTTCATGTTATATCTGATAAACGTGCATTAAATACAGTAGAGGTTGGTTATATTACTGAAGCTATTCAATCTAACATCGTTGGTATGCAGCTTATGACAGGCTTTGCACAGGTTGCAAAAGAAAGTGAGGTTAAAGAATACTTCATAGAAGGTAAGGAGTTATCAAAAAAGACTATAACTGATTTAAGTGATCTATTATTACAAAGTGATATTCAGCCTCCAAGCCCATGGGCAGGAAAAGCTACAAATTCTCAAGTACCTCCTTTTTCAGATAAACTTATGATGTATCTTACCAGTTTACTATCCAGTGCAGGCATAGGCTACACTGCTATGGGTACATCTTTTAGTATGAGAAGTGATTTGCATCTTAAGTTTGCAGGAATTGCTAAGAATATATTTACTTTTTCAAAAAAGGGTGGAAAAATAATGATTAAGCATAGATGGATGGAAGAGCCACCTCAAATGGAAGACAGGAATCAGCTTACAAAATAATAATTATGGGAAAATCTATATGAAGATTTCAGATTTCCATTACTTCTTAATAAATAATTAGTTCCATAAATCATAAAAGCAGAGCCTATTAGCTCTGCTTTTATGATTTTCATATATCCTTACTAGGGTGACAGGTCTTTGTAAAATAATGTAAAAAGTTGCCAACTACATTATCAATTTGTGGAAATGACGCAGTGATAGCCGTGTAAAAAAAGATATGAAGTAAAAAACTTAAAGTTTTTAACATAACCTCAGAGAACGTAACAATTACATTTCATTTAACATCTTAGATATTAACCTTATGTTTTTATCCAAAGGAATCCTACTTAGTGCTAAAAATAAAATTATTATACTTTATGACTATTGGATATTCATTGAAAATGATGTTAAATTTGATGTTGTATTTTAAGTAAAATTAGCATATGATAATATCATAACTAATTGGAGGTGTAAGTATGCCAAATATAAAACCTGTATCAGATTTACGTAACTATAATGAGGTTCTGAGAGATTGTGAAAATGGTGAGCCTGTTTTCTTAACTAAAAATGGCAGAGGTAAATATGTGCTTGTAGATATAGAAGAATATGAAAAACAGCAAACTATATTAAAACTATTATTAAAATTAAATGAAGCACAAGAAGCCATTAAAACAGGGGAAGAGTGGCAAACATTGGATGATTTAAAACACAGCTTGGGGGTTTAATAATGGGAGCAAAAATCAGAATAAACCCCGTTGCAACAGCTGACTTACAGGAAATAAAAAATTTTATAGCCGAAGATAATATAAATGCTGCTACAAAAGCTGTTAAAGAAATTATAGAAAAAATTGAAAGTTTAGTAGAATTTCCAGAGATAGGAACAATGCTAATGTATAAGATAAGATTAAAGAGTAAATACAGATATATAATTTGCGGTCAGTATCTTATATTTTATATTTATGAAGATGATATAGTCTCGATTCAGCGTATTTTACAGGGCAAGAGAGATTATATGTCATTGCTTAAGGAACAACAAAATAATAATTAATAACACTTGAAAAATCTTATTAATACATGGTTTAAAAAAAGGTGGAAAAATAAGCATTTTTCGTAACTGTTCCAGTAGAAAGTAAAAACTTTCAGTTTTTACTATGACCTCGGAGTGCTTAACATAAACTGGAAGTTTATGTTTACTATTACAGTGTAGTATTATTTTTTTATTTTACCTGTATATTTTTAGTGTTAGTATAATACTATATACACGAGAAATTCAATAGTATTCATGGCATTTCTAAAGTCGTTAATATAGTAGCTTCGAAGATGATGATTAAATAGAGCAAAAAATGTCAGGACTTTTTTCTTTTAAATTTCTATAATTAATTTATGTAGCTTTAATAGAAGGGAGGAACCCCATGGACATGAACTATAATAAAAAGATTGAAACTTCAATAAAATATATTGAAAATAATCTAGGTGAAAAGATTTCTCTTGAAGATTTAGCTAAACAGACTTTTCTTTCTAAGTACCACTATCATAGGGTATTTCATGCAATTGTTGGTGAAACAGTAATGGAGTACGTTAGAAAAAGACGTTTAACTGAAGCATCTAAAGAATTAATTGAAAGTAATACAAAAATAGTTGATATTGCATTAAAGTATCAGTTTAGCTCTCAAGAAGCTTTTTCAAGAGCCTTTAAAAGAATGTTCAAGGTGTCACCTGGAGAATTTAGAAGATCTAAGGTTAAGGTTCTAACATATAAACATATAGAGTTGACCTGTACAAAAACTTCTACGTCATCTATGGTAAATCCAATTTGTAAAGCTGCATAAAATAATTATAGTTAGAGAAGGGAGAGTTTTAATGAGTTATGTACCTATGGTTATTGAGCAGACTGACAGAGGCGAGAGATCCTATGATATTTATTCAAGATTACTAAAGGATAGAATCATAGTTTTAAGTGAGGAAATCAATGATGTCACAGCAAGTATTATAATAGCTCAAATGCTATTTTTAGAAGCTGAGGACCCAGATAGAGATATAGTTTTTTATATAAACAGCCCAGGTGGAGTAATTACATCAGGACTTGCTATTTATGATACTATGCAATACATTAGACCTAATGTATCTACCATATGTTTAGGCATGGCAGCCAGTATGGCGTCATTTTTACTTGCAGGAGGCACTAAGGGAAAAAGGTTTGCTCTTGAAAATAGTGAAATTATGATTCATCAACCTTCTGTTTCAGGTGGTCTTAGTGGGCAGGCTACTGACATAAAAATATATGCAGATAGGATACTGCACACTAAAAAAAGGCTAATAGAAATATATAGCGAAAAAACAGGGCAAACTGTAGAAAAGCTAAGATATGATATGGAAAGAGATAATTTTATGACTTCAAAGGAGGGTAAAGAGTATGGTCTTATTGATGAAATACTTATTGGTAAAAAATAAGGAAAAAGTGAAAGTCACTATAAAAGCAAATCTAAATAATAATACGCTCCTATTAAAAGTAGGGGCGTATTCTTTAAGTAACGATAGAAATTAGCTGATGCAATCATGTCCTATGCATACATTTACATCTCTCGCAAGCAATTCATCTACCCTTGTATGTCCTCTTTTCCTTGGATACTCATCTGTTCTTTTTTGAAGAACCGAATTATAAAAGCGATTTGTGACCATATTTATACCAAAGTTCTAATATGCCATCATCTCTAAAAGTATTTTTACACTGTTTTATATTGTGATCTATATGGCTAACTTTACCTTAGTAAAATTACTTCTGAATGCTTTATAAATTTAAACCAGTATGATAAGCTTGTATATTATAAAGGTTAAGTCGAAGAAAAGTGAAAGTAGGTGGATTTATGATTAGAAGAATAATTGTAATGATTTTGGTTTTAGTTTTTTTGACTTCTTGTTCTGCGGAGAATTTAGTAATGGATAAGAATGTGCCTACTACTGATATAACAGGTGAAAACACAAAGTTACAACAGGAGAATTTTGAAAATATTCAATTACCTAAGGATTACAACATAAGGCAATTTGAAGGTATGACGCTTAATTTTATTGTGGAAAAAAATCTGTATGCAAATATTCTTTCACATGAGAGTGAGGAGTTTTCTAGAGTTACTGGGATTAATGTTAAGATCAGAG
>CALJTN010000033.1 GCA_937976175.1 uncultured Clostridiaceae bacterium
ATAAGTGGATCAACTCATATAGAGGGAAGCTTATACGGTGAGGAAATTACTATATCAGGTTCAGTGCATATAGGGAAAAATTGTGAAGTAGAGTGTTTTAAGTCTAGTGGTAGTTTTAGAATACAAGGGTTACTAAATGCCGGGGAAGTAAATATAAATATAGGTGATAGGTGTAGCGTAAAAGAAATTGGTGGGGAGCATATTGATATAAGAGTTAGGGCTAGAGATAATTCCTTCCTTAAAAAAGTAGTTGATAAAATGTTTAATTTCAATGGGGAACTCACTACAGAGCTAATTGAAGGGGATGAAATATACCTTGAGAATACTAATGCAAAAATAGTAAGAGGAAATCATATAACAATAGGTGAGGGTTGCCATATAGATCTTATAGAATATAGTGGAGAAATCAAGATTTCAAGTGAGTCCACAGTTAAGGAACAGAAGCAAGTTTAGGGTAAAGTTATAAGCACATAATTACATTGGGTGAATACAATAAAATTAACATTATTAATATTGAAATTAAAATAATAAATATGTAAGAAAAAAATATTAATTATTTTAATTTACATATTGATTATTTAATTAAATAGTAATATAATGAATACAAAGGAAGAAGGTGGTAATAAGTGACCTATAAAATATTGTGTAAATGTCCAGTTTGTAGTTCTAAGTTAAAGGCAACTAGGTTAAAATGTGAGGCATGTAGCACGGTGGTGGAAAACCAATTTGAATTATCAAAATTTGATTATTTGAATAGTGAACAGTTGAATTTTATTGAAGTGTTCCTAAAATCTAGAGGAAACATTAAGGACGTAGAAAAAGAACTAGGCATATCCTATCCAACGGTTAGAGCAAAACTAGACGAGGTTATTATGTCGCTAGGATATACTGTAGCAAAGCAAAAGCCTTCTACTGATAAAAAAGATGTAGTAGATATGTTAGAAAAAGGTGAAATAACAGCAGATGAAGCATTAAAGATGCTAAGTGGTAAATAATTGAGTAGTGGGTCTTTAGTTTCTAATTATGAAAAGGGGGATATATAATGAGTGAAGAGATAACAAGAATACTAAAAATGGTTGAAGAGGGGAAAATCGATTCAGAAAAAGCTATGCAGCTTATTGAAGCTATAAAAGGGGAAAGTAAGGAATTAATTAATTTAAGCAAATCATCATCCAATGAGTATAGCCACAGTAAGAGTAATATTAATGGTAAAATGCTTAGAATAAAAATAAGATCTAATGATAATGACAATGTGAATATTAATCTTCCACTAAAATTTGTAAGTGGCATGATAAAGACCTTCGGAAAAATTCCAAATGTAAACGTAAGTGGCATGGGAGACGTAGACATGGATTCTATGACTCAAACTATATTAGAAGCCATAGATGGTGGTATGGATGGGAAAATTGTAGATATAAAAAGTGGAGACGGAGATATAGTTGAAATTGTTATAGAATAGATAGGGTAGTAAAGCATTAGATAGAACTTATAAGAGTATAACAAAGGTGTAATAAATTGAGAATTTATGAGGTGTTATATGAAAATTTATATTAAAACAGAGGAAGGTAAGAGAATAAGAATTCCAATACCAATGTGGACTATTAGATTAGGTACGAAGCTTCCCCTAGAAAAAATTGCGAAAAAGCACATGAGGGAAAAGGATGCTAAGTATTTAGAATTAATAGATTGGAAGGAAATGAGAAATCTAATTATTTCATTAAGCGAATATAAGGGACTAAACTTAGTGGATATAAAAGCGAGCGATGGAACAGAAGTATTGATACAAATTTAAAACTTGCCCCAGTACTAACAGGTAGCATGTTTTTAAATAGTACTGGGGTAAAATAGAGCTTACTGAAATTATATTGGGGAATATTTAAGAGTAATATTTTATGGGGGATATTTTATGGAAAAGGCAGTAGAGGTTAAAGCATTAAAAAAGTATTTTATGAGCAAGAAGAAAAAATTTTTTAGAACTATAGAAAAGAAAGAGTTCAAAGCTGTAGATGATGTGAATTTTGATATATACAAAGGGGAGATATTTGGTCTTTTAGGGCCAAATGGAGCAGGGAAAACTAGTGCTATAAAAATGATAACAGGACTTTTAAAGCCTACAAGCGGTGAAGTACTTGTAATGGGCATAGATGTAGAAAAAAAACCTATGGAGGCGCTCAAAAATATAGGAACTGTACTTGCAGGGGATAGGAGCGTTTACTGGAAGCTTACTGCAAGAGAAAATCTAGAATACTTTGGTTCTCTTTATGGACTAAACAAAAAAGAAGCAGCCAAAAGAACGGATGATATTTTGAGAAGGTTAGGGTTTAATGGTAAAGAGGATGAATTAGTTGAAAAATTCTCTACAGGTATGAAACAGAAGGTGGCCCTTGGGAAAGCACTAATACCAAATGCACCAGTAGTACTTTTAGACGAACCTACCTTGGGACTTGACCCTCAGTCTGCATTAAATTTAAGAGAAATAATTTTGGATATAAAAAAAGAAGGTAGGACGGTACTTTTAACCACTCATTATATGGAAGAAGCAGATTTCTTATGCGATAGGATTGCTATTATCGATGGAGGTAAGATCATTGCACTAGATACTCCGGAGAAACTAAAGAGTAGCATGAACCATATAAAATCTATAAAGGTTGATTTAAGCATGGCTTCGGATAAATTAGTAGAAGAGATAAAACAAATGGATTCAGTAGAAAATGTTATCAAAGAATACAAAGAAGAAAGTAGAAGTTACACACTTATTATACATCACACCGACGGAAACACTATCATTCAAAAGATAATAGACAGCATATCACAAAGCAAATCTCAAATACTTAATATGAATGTTATAGAACCTTCCCTGGAAGATGTATTTATTCATCTCACAGGAAAAAGTTTAAGAGAGTAGGTGTGATAGTATGAGAAGATTAAGAACTATCACAGCAGTCATAAAGAAAGATATGATTCAAATGGTAAGATACCCAACTTGGATGATTCAGATTATAATTTGGCCACTAATATTTCCACTAATGTATATTCTAAGTGCATTAGGCTTTGCAGGCCCTAACAGTGCAGGGGTAGAGACTTTTAAAATTGCTGCGGGAACAGGAAGTTTTAAGGGCTTTATAGTAGTTGGAACCATGGCCTGGATGTGGGTAAATACCACCATGTGGGGTTTTGGAACCTACCTTCGGGAAGAACAAATGAGAGGTACCCTAGAGGCTAACTGGCTTTGTCCTATAAAGAAATTTGATTTGCTAATAGGTGGTGCAGTGGTATCCATGTTTCAAGCTATTATAATATCTGTTGTTTCTGTATTAGAATATAGATTTATATACGGAATACACTTTACAGGAAGTCCACTATTGTGGGTTCTAATGTTCCTTATAATGACACCAGGAGTTTATGGTCTTGGAATACTCTTTGCTAGTTTAGTCTTGTGGGCTAAGCAAGCTAATGCTGCAGTGAATGTAGTAAGAGGCACCATGATGATACTATGTGGCATAACCTTTCCCATAACCATCATGCCAAACTTCATGCAATCTTTAGCTAAACTTATCCCCTTTACTTACGGAATTTCAGCTACTAGACAAATAATGGTTAGTGGAGGAACATTATCTATGGTTAGTAAGGATATTTATATGTGCCTATTTCAAGGAATTATCCTTGTGATTGTTGGAAGAATTGCATTCAAGTATACAGAAAACAAGGTTAAAAATTTAGGATCTTTAGAAAGATTTTAGCAAGGTGTGGGGGCGAGAATATGAGCATTAGAAATATATTAATAGTATTTAGATCAAGGTTTCTAATAAGCATGAAAATGTACTTTAGATACCCAATAAATCTTATAATGACCCTTTTTAATCCACTAATGTGGCTAACTCCATTTTACTTTATGGGTAAAACCTTTAGTGACAATGGAAGCATAAGTGGTTTTGAAAAATATACAGGAAATTCAGACTTCATGGGCTATTTAATAGTAGGGTATATGATTTCCGCTTATGTGAGCACGGTTTTTTGGACCATGGGTTTTTCACTTAAGGAGGAGATGAGGGAAGGCGTTTTAGAATCTAATTGGAGTGCTCCAGTAAATAGAATAGTACTGATGGTTAGCAAGAGTTTATTTCATTTTTGCGCAACTACCTTTGAGGTAATTTTGACAGGCATAGTTTGTTATTTCGTTTTTGGTTTTACTATAACTTCTAATATACTTCTGTTTTTAGCCTTTTTAATCCCAGGAATCATAGGCATGATGGGGCTTGGTATGGCGGTATCAGCAGCAGTGCTCATTGCAAAAGAGGCTAATGGGATAATAGATATAACAAGTTCAGTAACTTCTGCTATGTCAGGAAGCTATTTTCCTATAAAAGTTATGCCTAAGTTCTTTGTATTTATATCCTTATGTCTTCCGCTAACATATATTTATGATAGTAGCAGAGCTATATTGATTAACCAAGTACCATTATTTTCTTTAAGAAATGAATACTTTATAATTTTACTAGGTATGATTATATTTTGCGTAGTAGGTAGCTTTATATTTATGAGAGTTGAGAAGAAGTGTAGATCTTTAGGTATTTTAGGTACACATTAGGAATCTAAAGATAATTACTAAAATTGGGGGATTAAAATGGAGACAGTGGAAAAAAATATTGAAATAGAACTTAAAAATGGTGAAGGAACAAATAATAGTGAAACTCAGGTTATTGAAAAAGATAAGTCCACCGGAAAGTTATGGACTATGAATTTCTTTTTGCTATGGCAAGGGCAGCTGGTTTCAGCCCTAGGGGATGTGGTATATAGCATAGCATTAGGCTTTTGGATACTTGCAGTGACAGGTTCCACAGGGCTTATGGGAGCACTTATGGCTGCATCTACCTTGCCAAGGATATTAATTGCACCTTTTGCAGGAGTGTTAGTGGATAGATGCAATAGAAGAAATATGATGGTGCTAATGGATTTAATAAGAGGAATTGTAATTACAGCAGTAGGAATAGCAGCGCTACTCGGCTTTGTGCAAATTTGGATGGTTTTTGCAGCCGGTGTAATCCTAGGTATATGTGCAGCCTTCTTTAATCCTACGGTAGGGTCTACCATACCAGATATTGTCCCAAGGGATAAAATTATTCAAGCAAATTCGGCTCTAAGCATGGTGGGCGCAGGAACAAATATTTTAGCGAACCCAGTAGGA
>CALJTN010000034.1 GCA_937976175.1 uncultured Clostridiaceae bacterium
ACAATTTCTGAATTTGAAGCAGAGTCGCAAGCAATGTGTCCTGGAAAATCATGCACATTTTGTATACGCTGAAGTTTTTTTTCTGCTACCGCTGTTCCACATACCCCTTTACCTATTTCTATTCTGTTGCAAGCTGGCAACCCTTGAAACATTCCTAGAACCAAGGTATCTTCGCGTACAATGTAAAATCCTGCCCAATTGAGTCTATCCATAACTGCTTTGATAATTGCTGCAGCATTTGATAGATTTGCTAAATCATTTTTCTCTGAGCTAAGCTGTCCTTCTAAAAGAATAAGCATATACTTATATTTTTGCTCATTTGTCATCTTTTCTATTCCATTTAATTTTATCATTTTCTCACTCCTTAAAAAAACTTTGGGAACTTGGGGGGGAAAACTTGGGGACGGTTAACAACTATTTATATATTATATACATGTCCTACTATCAGATTGGCATAATTCCTTTCAATTTTTAACCTTGAAAGTTCTTTTAATAATCTATTGCATCTCTTTAAAGCTATAAAATAAGATACTCTCTAACATAATATCTTATTTAAAAGGCGCTTGTCCATTTTTACACCATGAAAAAATAGTTATTTGGTGTTATTTTTTTAATTTCTATAAAAACTTGTAATTTCACTTAATTTTAAGGGACATAATTTCAAGAGGAATAGCACTTAATGAAATCTTCAATAATATTTTCATACTTTTCTTCTGTGCCAATTAGTTCTATTCCTATTGTACTTAACTTTGATACTCTAGCTTGTGTAATATTTCCCAGTATACCACATATATCACTAGATTTAAAATTACAAAGGCTCTTTAATAAAACAATTGCTATGGCTTTTGCTTTCACAAGATTCCTACTATACTTCATGTAAAACATGACTTTTGGTATATCCATCCTCATTCCTACAAATTCTAATACATCCTCTGACTTAAAGTTTCTTACAAGTATTTTTCTTCCGCTTTTATATTCTGTCTTTTCATCCTCAAATTCAATTTCTTCTTTTAATTTTTCTTCATTACATCTAAAAATCAGGTTATAATAATTTGCCCTTGCACTTTTAACACTCTTTCCGAAAAAACTTATAACAAACTCATAGTCAACTATGTTAAAAGAGTCACGTCTTTTCCCTAGGAATATCCCAAGACTAGAAAACCCATACTTTTCAGGACAATTTTTATATCCTGATATATCAGTAGGATTATTATGTACATATAGTGACACTGTCTTTAAGTATCTTTCATTTTTAATTATTTTGCTCTTAAATCTATCCTTAAAGAGGTGCCCTTCTCTTTTATACTTTCTATTAAAGTACATTGCATAAGAGAAGTTTATCCCATGCATTACTTTTGATATATCTGCACCATTAACATCTACCACTAAATGACAATGATTATCCATTAGACAGTACCCATAAATTTTAATTTTATAGGTATCTTTATACTTTTTTATAAGAAATAAATATTTTTTCTTATCTTCATCATCCTTAAATAAATCTATTTCACTAATACTCTTACACATAATATGAAATATAGCGTCTTCCGCTTTTAATCTTGCCCTTCTCGCCATAAAAAATCACCTCTCCGCATAGTTTTCTTTAATTCTTGCCTATGTTTCGAGATGATATTCACATTCTAATCTATCAATAGTTTTAAATAGTTGTTAACCGTCCCCGCAGTTGCCCACACTTCCACACCTATTTTGCACTTGTTTTTTTAGTAGTAGTACTTGCAACTAACGGTGTTAAATTCTCTTTGTCAACGTACACAAACCTTATATTATCAAAATAAACTGTGCCTTTACGATTCAAAGTCTTATTGATCTCTACCATATATATTTTTTTAAGAGTTATTGGTAATGGTAAGTTTTGAGGAATTTCTGCATAAACATTTTTCCATTGATTTTTCCAATTTATTGACTTTGCAAAATCTATAGTAGTTTCCTTACCACTTCCATCTACTATAGTAGCCCTAAGCCATGGAGCTATACCGTTACCATATACTTGCATACCTATTTTCTTAGGGATTGTTTTAGATATATATTTGCTGGCATTATCTTGTCCCTTGCTGTTAATTCCTGTAGGTATAAAATCTATTGTTCCGTTATATTGTCTTGTCCACTTTTCAGCATAATTGTATGATATCTTATAACTTTGCTTACCGCTCCATGCCTGCTCAGAGGATATTTGGCCAGTTCCACCTACATATCCACCTATTCTATACAGTGATTTATCATTGTGCTCAAAATCATCTATAAGTACAACGTCTTTTGATCCTTCTATTTTTACAGAAGTTTTCTTGCCTCCTGCCTCTACAATTACTTCTCCTATTGCCTCTTTAACTGTAACTTTTAACAGCCCATTTTCATCAATTTCACCAATATTACCTTTTAAAGACCATTTTGCTGATTTATTATCAATTAAAACATTTTCGCCCTTTTCATTGCTAGCTTTTACAGAAAATTGATAACTGTCCCCTTGATTTAATATAACTACACTGTTATCCGTTAAATATAATGAACCTAAGGACTCCAGTACAGTAACCTTTGCGCTTCCTGTAACACCATCTAAAGAAGCGTTCACTTCTCCAGTTGCTGACTTATTACCTGCTACAAACTCACCTTTAGAAGTAACTTGTCCAATTTCTCCTTTTGTAAACCAGCTAACCTCTCTATCTGAGAAATTCATAGGATGCCAATTAGTATCAGCTCCCCTTAGACTGAAGTTGTACGAGGAGTTTTTGTATATAAGTATATCTTGTTTTATAATAATGTCACTTGCTATACTTGTAATGGGCGCTTTATTAGTAAATAAAATGGTATTTGTTACGGCTCTCTCTGAAATATCCGCTGGAGTATTCACTATGGTATTATCATTATCCATATATCGTCTTACATTCATTTGAGTTGAACCGCCACCATCAAAATTCAAGGCCTCTATTACACCAAGTTCCACCATTAAATTAGCCATTTCTGGTAAAGTAGCTCCAGCACTAAAGCTAGCAGATGGTTGTCCTCCACCAACCGTTAGAGCAATAACTTTATTATCCTTAGTTATTCCAAGGGCTGTTCTAGGTCTTCTAGTAGTTGCAAGGGATTTTTCTACACCGGCACTTATCATAGCTTCAGCAGATAATGCTTTCCCATTTTTAACTAGATAATTATATCCTGCCATAGCACTCACAATATCTTTCTTGCTAAATCCTAAGTTCAATCTTACCGTTTCTCCTACTTTAAGGTTTCCTTTTATCCAATTTGCTTTTGTACCGTTTGCTGCAATAACTATACCATCTTTAGGAATAGTTACTTCCTTGCTTCCAATTCCTATACTCTCAATTACTCCTGTGAACTGCTTGTCTAGTAATATAGGTCCCTCTATTCCTCTGATTACTGTTAATACTTCGCTTGGAGCATAAGTTGACTGTTTTATTTTTCTATCTAAACTATACTCAGGTGTCAGTACCATTAGACTATTTTTCATGGCGTATTTATTTACTTCAAATTCACCATACCTGTTAACACTATCTATAAGTATACTTTGTTCCTCTACCTTTACGTCACTATCATTTGTTATAGAGCCATCCCTTATAAGCCTGCCATTAAAGCTTAAGTTTTCTATAAAGGGCTTATTATCCTTGTCTATACCGAATATCGGATATCTATTTTCATTTGATTTTATGGTATATCCTATGAGAAGTGCACCATCTTTAATTTGAGGTCCTACACTTGCACCTATAATGGTATTAAAGAAATCACCATTGATTCCTCCTACCACACTATTATTTTTAGCCTTTTCTTGCTCAATTTGTTTTGACACTGTATCTCTTGAGAGTACTACATCTTTCGATTTAGCAAATATTATGCCCACATCTTTATTATTCAAATCTGCCTTAATAATATTTAATGTTTGCCTTACCTGTATATCATTTTTATCCTTCTCATAATAGTTCCTTCTTTGCTCTATGTATTCTATACCATTGGAAATTTTTTCACTTACAATTGTAAAATCCTCTTTTTTTGTTACTGCATGAACCGCTGTAGCCGTAGAAATACAAATATTACACACTAAAAAGCTAGACATAAATAACGAAATTATTCTTTTTGTCTTTTTTTCATCGTGAAATTTTACAAATTTCAACATTCACGCCCCCTTTATCTCTATTCGTTTAGGCACCTTTAAGTAAAAATAAGCCAGTACGTTACTTTATTTGACTTATTATAGGTTTTCATGTACCTTATTCCATTATAGTATTCTACAAAAAAACACAGTAACCTTCTAGTAAATAAAACTTTACAAAAAGGTTACTATTATATTACGAAATTTCATAAGCAATTATCTTTTGAACCGGTAAATATTGAATCACACAAGCGACCTTTTAGATTAATCTTATTTAATAATATATTTTGATGAAAGCTCTACATAGTGCTTTGCTGATTTTTTTATACTTTCTTTTTCTTCTATAGTAAGCTCTCTGATAACCTTCGCCGGTACACCCATACAAAGAACACCAGAAGGTATTTTCTTTCCTTGAGTAACTAAACTTCCAGCTCCAACTATAGTATATTCCCCTATTTCAGCACCATTAAGTATGGTGCTTCCCATACCAATTAAAGTATTACTTGAAATTTTACAACCATGTATTATACAGTTATGTCCTATAGTTACGTAATCTCCGATGCTAACTGAAAGGTTATCATCATTATGCACCGTAGAATTGTCTTGAATATTTGTATAAGAGCCTATGGTCATAGAATCCATGTCTCCTCTTAATACAGCTCCAAACCAAATATTGCTGTACGCTCCTATAACTACATTTCCTATAATGTCTGCGCTGCTAGCGATAAAAGAATTTTTGTGTATACTAGGCATTTGCCCATCAAATTGATGTATCATAAGTTCATCTCCACCTCTTCCTAAGGCATACTCAAAGAATAACTAGTCAGTATGCTATTCTAGACTAGTGTATTTTCTTTCATAAGCCTAAATATAAATACATATCTATTATACTCAGATATTTTATAAAGTACTAATATTTTATAAATCTAACCATAATCCGTCATGATAATACATATTATCTGTTAATAGTCAATATTGTTATTTATGAAATCTTATTATATAATACCATATATAGTTATAAATTTCTTTGTACTTACTACATATTGTATGTTATACTATTTTGCATATAGCACTAAAGAAATAATTATAAAAGCCTTTTAGTGTAGCAATATGAAACACACTAAAGTGCATTTTACATATTTTATACTTTATTTTAATCATCAGGTAAATAATAGGAGGTGAATATACTAGTTTTTTAAACTAGTATTAATTATGGCGGAGATAAAAAGTTTAATTAGAAGATTTTACACAAAAGCGTTAGAAAAGGATAAATCTATTACAGTTTTTGATCTATTTAAATGGAAAAAGGTAGACGTTTTTCTAAAAGATCATAAAACTAACAAAGTACTTATAGATATGAAGGATTTAGAATTTCCAGAGCATTATTCACAAAACTCTTGTGATATTATTGCTTCAAAATATTTCAGAAGATCCGGTGTCAATAATAAAGAAGGCTATGAGAATAGTATGAAAATGGTTGCTCATAGGCTTGTTAATTTTTGGTGTGAAGCCTTACTTGATGAAACTGTAATTAAATCTAAGGAAGAAAAAAGTGTTCTTTATGATGAGTTAGTATATGCATTTTTAAATCAAATGTTTGCTCCAAATTCACCCCAATGGTTTAATACGGGCCTTAATTTATCTTACGGCATAAAAGGTGGCTCCTTAGATAATTTTTATTATGATGAAAAACAACAAATGCTGGTTAAGAGCGAAGATGCTTATACAAGAACTCAAGCTTCGGCTTGTTTTATTCTGTCAATTCAAGATAAACTACTTGGCAAGCACTCAATCTCTGAGCAATATGTAACAGAAACCAAGCTATTTAAAGGCGGTTCTGGCACAGGAACTAACTTCTCTACCATAAGAGCTCGTGGTGAAAAATTATCTGGTGGTGGTATTTCTTCTGGTCTCATGAGCTTTTTAAAAGGTCTTGATAGAAATGCAGGAGCAATAAAATCTGGTGGAACTACAAGACGTGCTGCTAAGATGCTATGCCTTGATATTGACCATCCTGAAATAATGGAGTTTATGACTTGGAAAGCTAAAGAAGAAGATAAGGTACGTGCTCTAACTAAAATGGGTTACGATGGTAGCTTTGAAGGAGAGGCTTATGAGACTGTATCTGGTCAAAATGGAAACAACTCCATAAGATTCTCAGATGAGTTTATGATGAAGGTGAGCACCCTTTCAAAAGATCCAAAACAAACTATTACTCTCAAAGGGAGAACTGATGCCTCAGTTAACAAAGATATAGATGTTAAAGAGCTATGGGATACCTTTAACAAAGCTGCATGGCAATGTGCTGACCCAGCTCCTCAGTTTGATGACACTTTTAATGCATGGCACACTTGTCCCGCTGGAGAAGATGGAATAGTTAATGCTAAATATAATAGAATTAATTCAACTAATCCTTGCGGCGAATACGCCTTTTTAGATGATACTTCCTGTAATTTAGCTTCTATTAATATTTATAAATTCTACGATAGTAAAACTAAGAAATTTGATATAGAGGGATATGTGCATTTAATAGGACTTACTCAGTTGGTGCTTGAAGCCTCAATACATTGGGGCCAGTTCCCAACGGAAGATATAGCAAGAAAAACTTATTTATTTAGAAGTACAGGTCTTGGAATTGCAAACCTAGCTTCTTTACTTATGGTAATGGGCTATGCTTATGACTCAGAAGATGCTAGAAATATAGCCTCTTCATTAATTGGAATAATGACTGCGCAGTCTTATTATGTTTCATCACTGCTTTCAAAAGAACTAGCTCCTTTTGAAAAATATGAAATTAATAAAAAACATATGCAGTTGGTTATAAGAAATCACGCTAGGGCAGCAGGAGCTCTAAATAGTGAATATGAAAACTTAAACTATGAGCCTATAAAAGTTAACCACCATATTTTAAGTAATAACTCTCTAGGGTATATAAGTGAAACTTTAAAAGAGTGTTGGTCAAAGGTACTAAGTAGTGGTGAAAAACATGGTTTTAGAAATGCTCAAGTTTCAGTTATAGCTCCTACTGGCACTATCTCCTTTGCTATGGATTGCGGTGCAACCTCCATTGAGCCATATTTTAGCCATTTTATATACAAAAAATTATCCGGTGGCGGCTATATGACCATGGTAAACCCTGTAATTAAAGATGCCTTAGATAATCTAGGATATTCAGAAAGCGAAATAAATGATATTCTTGATTACATTCTTAGAAAAGAAAAAGTTGATGAGAACGGCTTTGAATACGAAAAAATTATTGATGGAAAAATTGAAGGTGCTCCTCACTTAAAACCTGAACACTTGCCTGTATTTGATACAGCAAACAAGTGTGGTAGTGGAAAAAGATATATTGCCTTTATGGGTCATGTTCTTATGATGGCAGCAATAACTCCAATGATATCCGGTGCTATATCAAAGACTGTAAATTTACCTAAAAATGCTACTATGGAGGATTTTAAAGAAGTTATACTACAATCTTGGAAATTAGGTGTTAAAGGTATCTCCTTGTATAGAGATGGTTCAAAGGCAAGCCAGCCTCTAAACACTACCTTATCTGAAGATAAAGAACTGTCCCTAGAGGATTTATCCTATGCGGACCTTTTAAAGAAAGCAAAGATAATGCAGGAAACCTCCAATCATTCTACAAGAGAAAA